>DATHOI010000092.1:0-4692 GCA_035485095.1 Polyangiaceae bacterium
AAGGACGAACTTCGCGAAGCGTTGTTGCGAGAGCAACGTGCTCTCTGCTGTTACTGCATGTCGGAAATCTCAGCCGCTGCAGGCTCTATGAAGATCGAGCACTGGCAGTGCCAGTCCCGTTATCCGGACCGTGACCTTGTATATGAGAACATCCTTGGCGCATGTTTTGGTGGCGACGGTCAGCCCGAAGACCGGCAACATTGCGATACCCGCAAGGGCAACCAGGACCTCAAATGGAATCCCGCGATAGCTCGGCACAACGTGGGTAAACGCGTCCGGTTCGATCTCGATGGGACAATCGGCTCCGACGACTCTGAGTTCAACGAGCAGCTCGATCAGGTCCTCGGGCTTAACCTCCCGACCCTGATGAATAGGCGAAAAGGGGTCCTCGACGGACTGTTATGGTGGTGGCGGTTGTATCGTCGCGACCATCATCGGCGCCCCCCCAAGGACGCTGTCGAACGACAGCGCAACCGCTGGAGTCGAAGTGACGGCGGAACGCTCCTGGCTTTCGCACCAGTCGCCGTCTGGTGGCTCGAACGGCAAATGGGTTTGACCGAATGATCAACGCCCGCCATTCCGAAGCCGCATTCGAGACCGTCATCGAGCATCACTTGCTCCAGAACGGGTACGTCCGTGTGGACCAGGCCGGCTTTGATCGCGACCGCGCTATTTTCCCGGCGACGGTTCTCGAGTTCATTCGCGAGACTCAGCCGACGGAGTGGGGGAAGCTCGAGGTTCTCCATGGCGGGAAGACTGGAGACCAGATCTTGGCCGATCTTTGCAGATGGATGGATGCGAACGGCTCGCTTGCCACCCTTCGCCACGGCTTCAAGTGCTACGGTCGCACGCTGCACGTCGCGTTCTTCAAAGCAGCGCACAAGCTAAACCCTGAGCTCGAGGCTCGGTATGGCAAGAATGTCCTCGGGCTTACACGACAGCTCCACTTCTCTGCGCGCTCTGAGAAGTCGCTAGACGTCACCCTCAGTTTGAACGGGATTCCCATCGCAACGCTTGAGCTAAAGAACCCCATGACGGGGCAGACCGTGGAAGATGCACGTCGCCAATACAAGCGGGACCGAGACCCGCGCGAGGCGATCTTCGAGTTCAAGCGACGCACTGTCGTTCATTTCGCTGCCGACACCGAGTCGGTCTTGATGAGTACTCGACTTGCTGGAGACGCCACGCACTTCCTGCCCTTCGACAAAGGCTGCGACGGTGGCGCCGGCAATCCGCCGGATCCCTCGGGCCGTACATACCGCACTGCGTACCTCTGGGAGGAGGCTCTGCAGCGCGACAGCCTGCTCGACCTCCTTGGGCGCTTTCTCCACGTTCAGGTCGACGAAAAGCGCGATGACCAGGGCCGAAAGGTCAAAACCGAGTCGATGGTGTTTCCGAGATATCACCAGCTCGAGGCCGTCCGAACGCTCGTCGACGCTGCGCGTACCGAGGGCCCTGGCCACAACTACCTCGTTGAACACTCGGCCGGCAGCGGCAAGAGCAACACGATCGCGTGGCTAACCCACAGGCTCGCCTCGCTGCACGATTCCAACAACCAGCGAGTCTTCGACAGCGTTATCGTCGTCACGGATCGCGTCGTTCTCGACCAGCAGCTCCAGGACAACATCTATCAGTTCGAGCACAAGCGCGGCGTCGTCCAGAAGATCGACGAGAGCTCTCGTCAGCTCGCTGAGGCGCTCGAGAATGCGGTCCCGATCATCATCACGACGCTACAGAAGTTTCCATTTGTGTCACGCCAACTTCTCAAACTGTCCGAGGAGCGTGGCACAGCCGGCACAGGCACGCTCGAGACGCGTCGCTGCGCTGTCGTGGTTGACGAGGCGCATAGCTCACAAGGCGGCGAGACGGCGACCGACCTCAAGGAGGTTCTAGGCGGCGAGCATCTTCGAAAGGAAGCGCAGAAGCGAGCCACCGAGGAGGGACGCGACGATCTCGAGGAGCTGTACCGTAGTATCGCGAAGCGCGGACGCCAGGCAAATCTGAGTTTCTTCGCATTCACCGCGACGCCCAAGCACAAGACTCTTAAGGTATTCGGCAGGGACGGCGAGCCCGCCCACCGGTACACGATGCGACAGGCCATAGAGGAAGGCTTCATCCTCGACGTTCTCAAGTACTACACGACCTACGCGACGTACTTTAGGCTGCTCAAGGCATGCGACGAGGACCCGAACGTGGAGCGCAAGAAGGCCGCGCGGGCCCTTGCGCGCTTCCTGAAGCTCCACCCTCACAACATCGCTCAGAAGACCGAGGTCATCGTCGAGCACTTTCACTCGGTCACCCGTCACAAGATCGGTGGCCGAGCGAAAGCGATGGTGGTGACCGGTTCACGTCTCGAGGCGGTTCGCTACAAGCAGAGCTTCGACAAGTACATTCAGGCGAAGGGCTATCCCATTAAGTCGCTGGTTGCGTTCTCTGGTACCGTACAGGACGAGAAGCTGCCCGACGTCTCGTACACCGAGGAGGGTATGAACCTCGGCGTCCGCGAGAAGGAACTGCCGGAGAGGTTCGCGACGCAAGAATACCAAGTCCTCCTCGTCGCTGAGAAGTATCAGACTGGCTTCGACCAGCCGTTGCTGCACACGATGTACGTGGACAAACGGCTTGCTGGAATCCAGGCGGTGCAAACGCTCTCGCGCCTCAATCGGATTCATCCATTGAAAGAGGACACGTTCGTCCTCGATTTCGTCAATGACCGTGAAGAGATCCGAGCAGCGTTCAAGACCTACTACGAGGGCGCTGAGCTGGGCGAAGAGGTCGATCCCGCGCGCATGTACGCCATCAAAGGCGAGCTCGACGCGTTCGGCGTGTATCTTGAGGAAGAGGTCGCGCGTTTCTGCGACGTGTATTTCAAGCCCAAACAGCGACAGAGCGCGCTCGACCATCAGGCGATGAACGTGGCCCTCGACCCTGCGGTATCACGCTTCAAGGTGCGTCAGGAAGAGGGCCCTGACGAGGCGGAACTGTGGCGGGGGAAGGTTCAGGCTTTCCAGAACCTGTACGGGTTTCTGAGCCAGGTGATTCCGTACCAGGACTCGGACCTCGAACGACTGTATGTATTCTTGCGCTACCTCGCGACAAAGCTTCCGCGGCGACCGAGCGGGGCTATTTACCAGTTCGATGACGAGGTTAAACTCGAGTACTACCGCCTCCAGAAGATCAGCGAGGGTTCAATCTCGCTCAAGGATGGCGAGGCCCAGCGCCTCGACGGACCCGCCGAAGTTGGCAGTGGTGTCCTCCGCGAGCAACCGGTGCCACTCTCGCAGCTCATCGATGTAGTGAACGAGCGATTCGGTACCGACTTCAACCAGGCAGACCAGCTCTTCTTCGATCAAATCGTGGAGGCTGCAATGGCCGACGGTGGTCTGAAGCAGGCGGCAGCCGTGAACCCGGGCGAGAAGTTCGAGCTCCTCTTCAAGAACGTCTTGGAGAAGCTGTTCGTCGACCGCATGGACCAGAACGAAGAGATCTTCGTGAGGTTCATGAATGACCTACCTTTCCAGAGGCTCGTGACTGCCTGGATGGCGGACGAGGCGTATCGGCGCCTCCGGACTGATGTCACGGCGGAAGGCGCGGAGAAGAACTCCGGACAACGACGTTAATGTTCTCCCCCGCAACTCATACGCTCGATGTACCCTCACCGCGTGCGCGTCATTGACGGGCGGACGATCCTTTCCCCGTCCGACGTGGTCTCGTTTGGCGCCTGCCGGCACCTGACGGAGCTCGAGCGGGCAGCAGCGGCGAAGCTGGTCGCATGGCCTGTCTTCAGCGATCCGTCGTTCGACCTGTTGCTGCAACGGGGACTGGAGCACGAGCAGCGGTACCTGGCCGAATTGGAGGCGACAGCGTCTGCCGACGTCGCCGGGCCGGGCGCGCGGCGCTTGACGCGTATCGCCGTCGACCGTGAGCTGGGCCTGCCTGGTGTCGAGGCCGCGGCGCGAGAGACGGAGCTGGCGATGAGGCGTGGCGACGCCATCATCTACCAAGCGACATTCCTTCAGCCCGACGGTGACGTAACCTGGCGCGGCCACGCGGACTTCCTGATTCGCGTGGATGCGCCCAGCGAGCTCGGCGCCTGGAGCTACGAGCCGGCGGACGCAAAGCTCGCGCGAGCGGCCAAGGTGAGCGCGGTACTACAACTCTGCGCCTACGCCGAGCTGACGGCTCGCCTTCAAGGTCGGATGCCCCAGCACATGCGCTTGATCCTGGGCGGTCCGGGTCATCCGGAAGAGCGCCTGCGCCTCGCTGACTTCGACGCCTACTACCGCCGCACGAAGGCGGACTTCGTCGCGGCGCTCACGCATGGCGCGCCGGCGTTCCCACCCGCGGCCACCTATCCTGAGCCCGTCGAGAAGTGCGACAGCTGCAGATGGTCCACTGCCTGCGATAAGCGGCGGCGCGCCGACGATCACTTGTCGCTCGTGGCGGGGATCACACGCCACCAGCGCGCGGCGCTGGGCGATCTCGGCGTCACGACCGTCGCGGCTCTCGCGAAGCTGCCTATCCCGCTGGCGAAGGCGCCGCTTCGCGCCAGCGCCGAGGCACTCGAGCGCACCCGCGAGCAAGCGCGCTTGCAGGTGGCCACGCGCGAAACCGGCCGGCTGGTCTACGAGCTGCTGCCCCAGCTGACACCCGACCTGGGCCTGGGCGCGCTACCTGTCCCCTCGCCTGGCG
>DATHOI010000093.1:0-14316 GCA_035485095.1 Polyangiaceae bacterium
CGCGGTCTCGGGAAGGGGCCGCAGAATCCTCCAGGACGGCGAATCCTCGGCACTCTCTCTGTCTCGACCTACGACAACTCGGAACGGAGTGCCGGGCCGTCGTACTAGCGGAGCCGGCGGTTTACCATTACCTAGGACCAATGGTCCAACGTACGCCTTCGGCCGCAGATGAGCAGATCGTCAGCCAAACGCGTGCGTGGCTCGAGGAAATCGTGATTGGACTCGGACTGTGCCCGTTTGCGAAAGCGGTGCACGTGAAGGGTCAGATCCGCTATTTCGTGAGCGCCGCGCGGACGCCAGAAGCATTGCTCGAGGATCTATTGAGCGAGCTGACTCTACTGTCTCGAGCCGAGCCAGAGCTCATCGACACGACGCTGTTGATCCACCCCCACACGCTGCTCGGTTTTCTGGATTACAATGATTTCTTGTCCGTCGCGGATGTGGCGATCGACGAGCTTGGGCTAACCGGTGAGCTGCAAGTCGCTAGCTTTCATCCAGAATACCAATTCGAAGGCAACGCAGCGGACGACCCGGCCAATTACTGCAATCGGTCGCCTCATCCGATGTTGCATCTGTTGCGCGAGGCTAGCGTGGACCGCGCAGTGGCCGTGTTTCCAGACGCGTCACTGATCTATGAAAAGAACATCCAGACGCTCCGGACGCTCGGTCAGAGTGGCATTCAGCGCTTGCTTACGGCGGCGCTTGCGACGCGGTCGTGAAGCCCGAGCGGTGCTGACGAGACAATGCTAGCCTGCTCGGCCATGGGCTTTCACGAGACGATCGCCGCGGACGAAGAGGCTCGCTTCGAGGGCTATGGTGCGGAGCTCGTCGACATTCAGCGGCGCCGCGCGGCGAAAAAAGGTGGCGCCTTAGAGCGCGCGCTGCACGTCAAAGCGCACACCGGTGTAGTCGGCGAGCTGACCGTCAGTGCGCCCGAGTCAGCGCGCAGCGGCGTATTCGCGTCTCCCGGGCAAAGCTACCCGGCGTACGTGCGTTTCTCGAACGGCAGCAGCCACGGGCAGCCGGACAAGGCGCCCGACGCGCGAGGCTTTGCCGTGAAGCTCGTGGGCGTTCCAGGTCCGAAGCTCATCCCCGGCCTCGAGCAGGAACAGACTCAGGACTTCTTGTTCATCAATGATCCCGCGTTGCCCTTTCGGGATCCCCGAGAATTCATGGCGTTCGTGCGCGCGGCCAAAGGCGGCCCGGCGCTCATGCTGCCGAAGCTGTTTGCCGGCGTCGGGCTCGGACGCGGCGTTTCGATTTTGAAGCGCGCGCTCGGTAGCCCCAAGGTGCTGTCCTTTGCGACGCACGCTTTTCACACCGGTGCTCCCGTCTCGTTCGGCACCAGCGCGGCCAAGCTCGGGCTCTTCCCAGCGCCGAGTGCAGCCGGCGCGGCGGGCACAGTCGGCGCGGCGAGCAGTGGCGAACATTACTTGCGGGACGACCTGGTGCTGCGTTTGAAGAGCGGTCCGCTCGTTTGGTCGCTCCGCGCTCAGCTCTTCGTCGACGAGCAGAGCACGCCGATAGAGGACGCTTCCGTCGTTTGGTCGGCGCCGTGGGTGGAGGTTGGAACGCTCACGATCCCAAAGCAAGATCCGGAGTCTGCCAAGGGCAAGCAGATCGCCGCATTGGTCGAGACTCTATCCTTCGACCCCTGGCATTCGATCGCTGCACACAAGCCGCTTGGCGCGATCATGCGCGCCCGCGGTGTCGCTTACAAAGCGAGTGTGCTCGCCCGCAACGCAGCTCCCGAGCCCAAGTCCGTCATCCTGCTTTGAGCCGAGCGCGCGCATGCAAATTTTGGCGATTTGCGGCAGTTTACAGGAGAAATCAGGCAATCTGACGTTGCTCAAATGCGCCATGGCCGGAGCGCCCGCGGGTGTGGAGGTCGTGCTCTTCGATGGGATCCGAGAGCTTCCGCACTTCAACCCCGACCTCGAGTCGAATGGTGAGCTGCCAGTCGTCGCCGCGTGGCGGCGCGCGTTGCGAACGAGCGCCGCCGTGTTCATCGCTTCACCAGAATATGGCTTCAGCCTGCCTGGCGCGCTCAAGAACGCGATCGATTGGGTGATTGGCACCGGTGAGCTCGAGGGCAAAGTCATCGCCATCACTGCTGCGGTTCCCGGACCTGAGCGTGGCCGTCGTGGGCTCGGCGCGCTGCGCGACACGCTCAACGCCGTGAGTGCCAAGATCGTTGGCGGTGAGCCGATCGCGCGCGGACCGAGCTTCGAAGGGGCCGTGCTCGAGCTGCTCGCGGCCCTCGTCGCCAAAGTCAACGAGACCTAACTCGCCAATAGCGGCTGTCAGAGCGTACGAAACCGATGCTGTCGCGCACCCCAGAGCACGATCGCGGCCAACGTCGGTGCGCCGCAGGCCAACGCCAAGACGAGGTACGGCACGACGCCTCGCGCGCGAGTGAGGTTCCAAAACACTGCTTCGACCGTGGTCACGACCGCGTCGGCGGTGACCGCCAAACAGAGCGCGGTGAGCAGCCGCGTCGCCGGCTTTCTCAACATTCGAAGCAGCGCCAGCGCGACGCAAATGTCGAAGCAAACCCAAGCCCATTTCACCCAACTGGCGTGAAACCAAGGCGCTGCAGGCACGAGCGCGAGGAGCAGAGTCCACGGGACGAGCAGGGTCGCGAGCACGCCGAGCACGACTCTCGGTCCACGCAAGAGCGAACGCCAAGCAAAGCGCACGAGCCCGCCCGGTGCGAACGCTGCCAGCGCATCCGCGATCGAGACGAGTTGATTTTGGCGCGCCGGGTAGGACAAAAAAATCGGCGACCACGAGTCGGGTCTGAACTTCGCTTTGTATGCGCGGAGGCCTTCGAAGTCGTACAGAAAGCCCGCGCTGCGCCGAATGAAGCGGAGCCAACGCGGAAGGTTGCCGGCGAGCGGGGCGAGTCCGAAGGTGAGCCATTGGCTGCCTGTCTCGTTCGCCCAGCGCATCACGGCATCGACCAGCAGCTCGCTCGTGCCATTCGGCGCGTTTGGGTCACGCACCAGATCCTCGAGGAACCAGCCACGGCGCAGGGGCACCGGGATGACCCCGGCAAACGCGATGACCTGGCCTGCCACCTCGGCCACGAAGCAGCGTCGCTCAGCCGGAAACGCGAACGGCTCGAGACGTACCAGAAAACCCATCGGCGCCATCACGCGCGAGTGCAGCCAGCGCTCGGCGATGCGCGCCAGTGCTTCGTGGGTCGGGCCCCGCTCGAGCTCAGTGGGGCTCAGCTCGCGCACGAGCATGCCTTTGGCCCGCGCGCGCCGCAATTGCTCGCGCAGACTGCGGCGCTGCGCCAAGGTCGCGTTCCAACCGCGCGGATCCCACGCCGGCTGTTCGCCGATGTTCAGCGAGCGCAGCGCTTCACCGGTGGAGGCGCGCAAACGCTCCTCGCTAGCGAAGAAACACGCGCGTTTGCCGGCCGCGCGCGCTGCTTGCACGAAAGCACTAACGGCGCCTCCGAGCTCCTCGATGTGCGCTATCGGCGCGCCAGCCGCGACCCAGGCGCGACCCGTGTCGACGTAAGCCACGCACGCTTCAGCGCCATGGAAGAAATACTGGTACCCCGACTCGAGCGCCTGAAACGCGGTCGCGTTCCAACCGTGGCGCAGCACTAAATCGCGAACACGATCGCGTTCGGAGGCCGTGGCACCTGCGGATGACACGGCCTCCTTCTAGCACGCCAAGTGCTGTGGCTTACTTGACGCCGCCGACTACCGTTGCACAGCCGAAGAGCACTTTTAGATTGCCGCCTGGGTCGGCCTTGATGGACGTGCACAACGAACCACACAGATTGATCTGAGTGCCGTCCGGGGAGTACTCCCAACCCATCGCGCTCGGATCCGTGCAACTCGTGCCGGCCGGGTCCTGCAGCACGTTGGTCACGACACCTTTGGGATTCGTATAGGTGACATTGACCTTGTTCGGGTCGAGCGCCTGACCCGCGGGCGGTGGCGGGATCGTGTACGTGCAGCCGACCACGGCCGTCGTGCGAATGCTGGCCAGCGCAGCGGACAACTGAGTGGCTGCGTCTTGCGAGGTGTCGATCAAGAAGGCCTTCGTGGTGCCGCCGGACATGGCGATGCTATTCAGGTTGGCCAGGTTCGGGCCGACGCCGAGCACGTAGGTCGGAATGCTCGGCGTGGCCTTGAAGGCGGCGGCTGCATCCGCCGCGGCTGCCGCGATGGTATTCGTTGCGTCACACCCTTCCGGGTAACCGTCCGTCGAATAGACGACGGCGACGCGGTGGGTTGGATTCATCTTCGCCCAAGCAGCGGCGTGTTGCAGAGCGCCGTTCAACGAGGGCTCGGTCGGGGTATTGCCACCGGGCGTCTGTGCACCGATGACCATGTTGAGCGCCGCTGCTGCTCCGGGCAACGCGGCAATTTCAGCTGCCGGTTTGACGTAGGTGGCTGCGTCGCAAATGGTGTTCTGGTTGGTGCTCGGGAAGAAGTTGATGCCCATGCCCAAGCCAGCGTTGGTTGGATCACTGACGAACGCCGAAAGTGCGGCGCTTTCGACCGTCCAACGCGTCGTCTTCGAAAAGGGAGGGTTGGGTTGGACTTCACAGGCGGCCTTGCCTGCAACGTCTGGCACTGGGCAGTCCATCGAGCCGGTGATGTCGACCATGAAGTAGAGATCGACCGGGATCGGTTCGCCATTCGCGGAGCTCGTCGCGCACGCGGCATCTGGATCGAACGTGCCGTCCCCGCCTTCACCGGTGCCGTTCCCACTGGCGGCGCTCCCGCCGCTGCCGAGGATCAACCCGTTGCCGCCGACACCGCTGCCATTGCCGGTGCCGTTGCCGGACGCGGCAGAGCCGCCCGAGACCTTCGAGGTGTCATTGTTGCCGCCGCAAGCGGCCGCAATGCCAAAGCCCACTAGAACCGGCGCGAATAGTCTTAGTCGCATCGAGAGACCTCCGAGGTGTAGGACTCTGTCCCACACTCAACCCGCTACGGCGTACCGCGAGCGGCAATCAACAACAATAGTACTCCGGAAAAGTTATCGGGAGGCGAATTTTCGCGAGCATAAGCAATTCGGGTACGACGATGTCCGACCAGACCCTGAAGTCCAGTAAAACATGAGTCCCGAGCTGCGGCCGTACCAACGGGAGGCCATCGCTGCCGTGCTTCGCGCGCGTCGTAACGAGGTGCGGCGCATGTTGGTGTGCCTGCCGACGGGTGCCGGGAAGACAGTGATCTTTTCGCACTTGGCGCAGCTTGCGCGCCGTCAGGTGCTGGTGCTCGCACACCGGGAGGAGCTCTTGTCACAGGCGCGCGCCAAATTGGAGCACGCGCTCGGTGGCGCGCACGTGGTGGCTATCGAGCGGGGCGGCGAGCGCGCCCCCGAGCACGCCAAGGTGCTGGTCTGTTCGATCCGCTCGTTGCACGAGGAGCGCTTGGCGCGCGTAGTTCGCGGTCGAGATCTTGGTCTGATCATTTACGACGAGTGCCACCACGCGGCCGCTGAAGACAACTTGCGCGTGCTTCGTCAGCTCGGTGTGTTCGACGAAAAATGGTCGGGTACTTTGCTCGGTTTTACCGCGACGACCGCGCGCGGTGACGGCAAAGGGCTCGACGCGGTGTTCGAGAAGATCGTGTACTTTCGTGCGTTGCCGGAGCTGATCGCGGACGGCTACTTGGCAAAGCTGCGCGGCTTTCGCGTCTCCACGACGGCCGACTTGAGTCGACTCTCCGCGTCTGGTTTGGACTTTCGCGACGACGAGCTGGCGCAGGCCGTCGACATCGAGGAACGGAATGCGCTCGTCGCGCGCTCGATTCAAGAGCTGGCTCGTGATCGACGCACGATCGCGTTTTGCGTCACGGTAAACCACGCGAGGAACTTGAGTCGCTCGTTGAACCTGCTCGGAGTGCCTGCGGGCGTCGTGCATGGTGCCATGTCGGGTGACGTACGCGCGCAAGCTTTGAGCGACTTCCGCGCTGGGCGCACGCACGTACTGTGCAACGTCGCCGTGCTCACGGAGGGGTTCGACGATCCGGGCGTGTCGTGCATCGCCATGGCTAGACCGACGCGTTCGGAGGGGCTCTACGCGCAGTGCGTGGGCCGCGGCACGCGGCTTCACCCGGGCAAGCAGGATTGCTTGATCTTGGATTTCGTCGATGCCTCGCAGTTGAGCTTGTGCAGCTTGCCCTCGCTGTTCGGCATGCCTCGCGACCTCGATCTGCGCGGTGAGGACGCGAGCGCCGCTCAGCGCATTTGGCAGCAAATTCTGTTCGATCGCCCGGGCTTCGAGCTGGAAGCGGGCGCGCTCACCCTGCCCGAGATCCAAGAACGCGCGGCGAGCTTCGACCCACTCACTTTGGACACGCACGATGAGGTGCGGGCGATCTCGGCGAACGCTTGGTTCTCTCTCGGGCGCCACGGCGTGGGTTTGCACTTCGAGCGCCAGCCCGGCCGGATGTGCGAGGTCTTGGTGCTCTCTCGGGCGCCGCGCGGCAAGCGCTGGGAGGTGAGTCTGGACGGGCGCATCAAGGACCGCTTCTCCACGCTCGAGGCTGCAGTCGAAGCGGTCGACTACGAGCTCGGGTGCATGGGTCGCGCTGCGCTGGCCTCGGCGCACGAGGATGCCGCGTGGCGACGCGAGCCAGCGGTCAGCTCCGGCTCAGCCGCCGCGGGCGTGGACAGTCCTCAGCGCCGCGCGGACGTCCTACGGCTAGGGACTTGGTGGCGGGTCGTCGCTGGCAAGTGAAGGGCGCCGGGGCGGCCCTCGCCGCTACACCGCGGGTATCACCCCGGCGGATTGTGCCCGGGCGCCGGAGAGTACGTAAAGTGTGTAAACCGACTCCCGGTCCGACGAGTGCGCGAGCTCTGCAAAAAGGTGAACCGTTCTCCCGCCCTTAGGGAACTGGTCCCGGTCTCGTTCTCCAAGGCAGCCGAATTTTGCGGAAGTCACTGGAAAGTCTGGCTTTCTTTGGCGCGTATCAGCACGAGAAACGTTCGAATCTCCGTGCGTCTCCGTGCGTCTGCCCTGATTCTCGAACATAGGTAAGGCATTCATGATCACACGAACTGCGTCGCGTTCCTCGCTTGCTGCTCCGGGCCTGCTGCGTGCGGGCTTGAGCGTGGCATTGCCTTTGTCGTTGCTGCTGGCTGCGTGTGGGAGCAGCACTGCCTCGAGCGACGAACCGGGCGCGAGTGGCGGCTCTAACCCTCAAGGCAGCAGCTCGAGCGCGGCGGGTGCGGAGGCCCAACCCGTTGGGGGCTCGTCGGCTGGTGCTGGTCAGCAGGTTGGCGGTTCGAGCAGCGCAGGCAGTGGCAGTACAGCGCAAGCTGGTGCCGGAAGTACGGGTCAGGGCGGAAGCTCGAGCGGTCAAGGCGGCAGCGCGAACGGCGGTTCGGCGAGCACCGCTGGCGCGGCCAACGGCGGCAGTGCGGGCTCCTCGAGCTCACCCGCGGGCAAAGTGTTCAGCCAGTCGCGCTTCCATTTCGGCACGATCGATACAATCGAGAAGGCCGCCGGCACGTCGATGATTTCTCAAGTCGATTTTTTCACGTCCGGCTGGTTGCAGAGCGACACGTTCGATCACAGCGGCGTGTGCAACGACACGAAGGCCGGCGCAGTGTTGGCCAATCAAGTTCCGGTGATGGTCGCGTACATCTCAGCCGCGCACGTGAAGCGTCTGGACAAGACCATGTGCGACTGCAACGTGACGACCAGTCCGTGCGTCGCGTCCAACGATCTGTGCCACCAAGGCGCGGCCCGCATTGCCGCGGATTTTCCGGACATCATCAACGCATACAAGAGTTATTCGACCGGGTTCGCACAGTGCTACGGCACGACGCGGCCGATCGTGTTCGAGATGGAGCCCGATTGGTATCAGTACACGACCAGCACGGAGAGCGCGCCCTGGACCCCAAAACAGGCGGGACAAATGCTGGGCGAGTTGGTGGCCGCGTTGAAGGGCTCACTACCGAACGCGCGCTTCTCGATCGACGTGTCACCTTGGGTTGGACCCAACAACGGCTCGGACAACGGCGCTTCCTGGTATTCGAATTTCGACATGACTCAGTTCACGTTCGTGAACACCTCGGGCGGTGGCACAGACGCCAATACCGAGAAAATTCGCTCCGCCAATGGCATGACCTGGGCTGGTCTGAACATGGTCACGGGCAAGCCAATCTTGGCAGACACAGGCTATGGCGCGGACGGCTCGGCCGCGGGTGAGGACCCGCTCTGGGACATGGCATCGAACATCAACGCACGCATCGCGGACGGCGTCGTCTCGATCTCCCAGTACAACCCCAACTCCGATTGGGGCACGACCATTTCTGGCCTGCGCAGCCAGTTGAATGTGCCGAAGGTCAGTCCGTAGCGTAGCCCGGGCGGCGCGAACCGCCTTCGCCACGCTAATAGAGGAGCGCCGTGAGCAGTTGCTCAGGGCGCGGAAGCTTGCAAGACGATCTCGTTCAGATCGGGCGCCATGTCACCGTTGGCGTCCGTCCACTCGTACGCGTACCAAGATTTGTCGTACGTGCTCAGCGCCGGCAACATCGCGTTCGCGAAGTAGAACGCCGCTGCCGTTGTTCCGCTCTGCCAGAAGCCCTGGGCGTTCAACACCAGGGAGCCGCTGCTGGGATCGCGCATGAATTGAATGATGAAAAAATCATGCGAGAGGTTGTCGGTCGACGCCGAACGGCTCACGACGACCGCGCCATTTGCGCGCTCGATGAACTCTTGCGTGTCACCGACCGACGTCGCGTAAAGCGGCGAGGTGCTCTGTTCGAAGTAGCCTTCCAAGTTTTGGTAGTACGGGCCACCGGCCACGACGAGCAACGTGCCGCCACCCGAAACCGGGTGTCCGGTCGTGATGTTCAGCGCGTCCGGCGTGTTCTGCAGCTCTTCACTCTCCGTCGGTGTCGACGGGCATTGACTGTGCAGGCCTGTGCCAATCACGCGTGCTGGTGCCAAGTTGCCGTCGGTCGTGTTCTTGTCCTGGTCCGAGATCACAATCACGTTGGTGATCGAGCACAGGTTGGCGATTGTCGTGTCGTGACAGGCCACGCACGCGTTCTGCGAGCCCGCGCCGCCGGCGCCGCCTTCTCCGCTGTCCGAGCAGCCCGCGCTCACGCCACAGAATTGCGTGCCGCCGCAAGGCGTGCCGCAGGCGCCGCAGTGATTGCTGTCAGTCTTGAGATCGGTGCAATGCAAGGAACAGCACGTCAGATCAGTGCTGCAATCCGCCGGCTCGCCTTCTTGCGCGGCAGAGCAAGCGGGAGCGCACGTGCCGGCTCCGCACACGTTGCCAATGTTGCACTCGCTGTCGCTGATACAATTCTTACAGTCATGCGTGGCGAGACACACGCCGCTCGCGCAAGTCGAGCCGTCGGCTTTGCAACCCGGCGCGCACGTGTTGGCGGCGGTGCAGTATTGACCCGCGGCGCAGTGATCGTTGCTGGGCAGGCAGTCGACGCAGGTGCCGTCAGACAAGCAAAACCCACTCGCGCAGCCAGGGCATGCGGCGCCTTCACCGGCGGCTCCGCCTTCGCTAGTGGTGGTGCCGGCGCTTCCGCTGCTGCCACCGCCGCTGCTCGTTCCGCCTTTGCCGGCAGCACCCGTGCTGCCCGCTTTGCCGCCAGAGCCACCGCGCGTGCTCGAGCCACCGAGCCCGCCGCTGTTCGTCGTGCCACCGGATGCGCCTCCGCCGGAGGCGCCTCCAGAACCGAAGCCCGCATCATTATTCGAGCTCGAGCAGGCCACGCTGGCTAATAGCCCACCGAGCATAGCGGCCCCGAACGCTTGCATCTTCCTAGACATCGACGATCTCCGCACCTGACGTTAGCGCTGTTTCCCAACTAAAGGGGCGAGCACTGCGTAGTGATCTTTTTGTTTGCATACAGTTGAATACACAAATGCGGTTGCATGCGAATTTCGCATTCTCAGCCGAGTTTGTGAGACGAGTGGGCACGCCGAAGGCGTGGCTCGAGTAAGTAAGAATGAATGCTTCGATGTCGCTCTCGGCCCAGTCGTTCACGACGGGCTGAAACCCGCGATTCAGCACGGGCCGCAAAGCACTGCTGCCACGATCGTCGCTTCGCCTTGATAAGCAAGCCTCCGTCACCTCATCGAGGGGCGCGATCCGGTGGCAGGTGATCAGATTGCGGCGTGGCGGGAATTGATGCGCCATGCGTTTCCGAAATCTACGTGGCTATTCCTTCTCGTTTCTAGCTTGTGGAGTGTTGGCCTGTAGCTCGGCGACGCCCGATGCCGTGAGCTTCGCTCAGGAAGATCTGAGCAACGCTGACGGCACGTTGGCCGCAACTCTGACTCTGCAATCGCAGTGGGGCACAGGCTATTGCGCGAACGTGGCGGTGACGAACAACGGCGCGCAGGCGAGCAGCCTGTGGACAATCGTTGTGGCGCTCAACGGCTCCACGTTTGCAAACGGTTGGAATGCTCAGCTCACGCCGGCGAACGGTCAGCTGACAGGCAGCAACTTGAGCTACAACGGCACGCTCGCCGCGAAGGGCTCGACGAGCTGGGGTTTCTGCGCGAACGGCACGAGCTCGCCGTCGCTCGTTTCGGTGAACGGCTCCAGCAGCGGTGCGGGCGGTAGCGGCGGCGCGAGCGGCGTCGGCGGCGCGACCAGCACGGGCGGCGCGACTAGCACGGGCGGCGCGAACGTCGCGGGCAGTAGCGCCAAGGGTGGCTCGGGTGGGGCGTCGAGCAGCGCTGGCGCAGCCGGCGCGACGAGTCACGGTGGTGCGAGCTCGGGTGGAACATCGGGCGGCGCAGGCGGCGCGCCAGCCAGCGGTACGGCGGGCGCGAGCTCGGGCGGTGGGGCGGGCAGTGTCGGCAGCACAGGGACCTGCACGCCAAGCAGCGCGCCCGCGAACGCGGCATCCGTGAACTCATGCAGCATCCGGCAGACGATGGACGGCTTCGGTGCCGCCGATGTCTGGGCCGGACCGCTCTCCGCTGCACAGAACACTCTGTTTTGGGATCCCGTGAACGGTATCGGGCTGTCGCTGTTGCGCATCGGTATCGACGTCACGGGTACGCCGCTCGGCTCGGGCGCCTACGCCGATGCCATGGCGGCCAACGAATTCGGCGTCAAAGTTTGGGGCGCGCCGTGGTCCCCACCAGCGGCAGACAAGAGCAACGACAACGTGAACAACGGCGGTACGCTTAACGCGAGCGCGTACGCCTCCTGGGCCAGCATCCTCGCGGGCTTCGCCGCGACGTTCAAGAGCCACACGGGCTTTGGGTTGTACGGCATCTCCGCGCAGAACGAGCCGGACTTCAGTGCCAGCTATGCCTCCTGCTTGTACTCGAGCGCGCAAATGGTCGCGTTCGTAAAGGTGCTCGGTCCATTGCTGGCTGCACAGAACGTGAACCTGATCGCTGCAGAGCCTGATTCGTGGAGCAATCTGTGGAGCGGGGACTCGTACGGCACCGCGATTCTGGCAGACTCCGCGGCTTCGTCGGCCGTCAATATCATCGCGACTCACGACTACGGTCACAAGACTGACAGTGTCACCACGCGACCCGCGCCACCGGCCGGCACGAGACAGCACGTCTGGGAGACCGAGATGTCGGACGAGACTGCGCCTGACACGGACATCGCACACGCCATTCAAGTGGCAACCTGGGTCTACGCTGGCGTCACCACGGGTGGCGCGAGTGCTTGGCATTACTGGTGGCTGAACAACCTCAACACGGACGGCGAGGGCTTGCTGCAAAAGGCGGGCACTGTGGGCGACATCAGTAACCCCGCCAAGCGTCTATACACGCTCGGCAACTTCAGTAAATTCGTCCGGCCCGGCTACGTGCGCGTCGACGTTGGCGGCAGCGCCCCGTCCGGAGTGCTGTTGGCCGGGTTCAAGAACCCGAGCGACGGCACTCTGGTCTTGGTCGCGATCAACCCGAGCACGAGCGCCGTCAACCTGCCCGTGTTTTTGTCGGGCTCGCAGGCCGCGCAAGTGACACCCTGGGTCACCTCTGCGAGTCTCAACTTGTCGGCACAAGCACCGATCGCCGTGAGCAATGCGAGCTTCTCGGCGACGCTTGCCGCGCAGTCGGTGACGACCTTCGTCGGCAAGTGAGCGAAACGCGCCTCGAATGACGGTGCTCCGAGGCGCCCTCACGGCCCCGGCAGGGGCGGTGGCGGCGGTGCTGGCGGTAGCGGGCGCACCGGCGTGCCAAAGACACAGAAAACGCTGGAAAATAGCTGGAATTCGAGCGCTTTCTCCGGCGGGCTGAGCTCCGTGGCGAGGCACTCGCTCGGGAACGGCAAGCCCGCGGAGTCCTCGCCGCCAGCCACATGAGGCGCGACGTGCACCACGCGCCCGCATTGCGCAGCCGCCGGTCCGTCGATGGGCGTGGGAAAGCTGAGCAACGGAGTCACGCCCGCGCTGCTAAGCCAACTCGAGACGTCGAGGCTCGGATCGACGGCGACCGCCGCTTGGTCGACGACGCCGAGCGCGAGCTCGCCCGAGGTCGTGGACGCACCGACGTTGAAGAGCCACTCAGCGAACGCTGCACCACGCGGAAAGTCGCGCACGACGGGATAGGTCGCGCCAGCGGCGCCGCTGCCCGTCCAGCTCATGGCGATGGCAGGGAAGGGAGATGGTTCGTCACCGGCGACGAGGTAGGCTTCGGCCAAGTGCTCGAGCAATGCCACGCCGCCAGCGTCGACGTAAGCCTTGAGCGCGCTTTTGCTGGCAGCGGGCAGCGCTCGTGCTTGCGCGGGGTCGTGCGCGCAGGACACGAGCACGTCGTCGTAGCGCGCTAGCCCAGTTGCATCATTGAACAGGGCGTCGATTCCGCTCAATGCGGCGCCCGTCGTCAACGCGCTCGCGCCGTTCTCGCCCGCGTAGAGCTGCACGTGGCCGGTGCCGCTTTCGGACGTGAATTCTGCGCTGTCGACGCCGACGCGCCGCAGAAAGCATTCCAGCGCGTCGGCGCCAGTCGTGACTGCGAGCTGCGGCAGCTGCCCTTCAGTCTGATTTTGCGGTAAGCGAAACAGCCCGTCCTCGTACGAATTCATCACACAGGGGGTGACCTCGGGGAGCGTCACCTGCCGGCGCCATTTACCGACCTGCACCACCACTGGGATGTTCGCGCCGCTCGGGGCGTCCTCGAGCACGAAGTGCCCCTGCGTGTCGCTGAGCGCTTCGGCCACCGTGTCGTCGGGTAGCGGAGTGCACGGCTCGCAGCTCGGTCCTTCCGAGAGCGTCAGCGCGGAGCCTGGCACGTAGACCTGCGCGTTATATAGCGGTACCTTGCCCGCTGGATCGTAGACAGTACCGGCGATCTCGGTGTGCGCGCCTCCCGGGCACGACTCGTCGACCTGGCAGCCTAGGCCCGTGCACAGCGGTGGGGAGCACACGCCCGGGAGCTCGGCGCCGCAGGCCAGCCCACTCGGACAGCTCCCGCAATCGAGCGCATTGCCGCAACCATCACCGATGATGCCGCAGTATTGGCCGACGCTCGGCGTGCAGCTCACTCTCGTGCAGGCCGGCGTGCCCGCGTCACCCGCGGCGCCACCAACTATGAGCACCACGCCGCTGCCGCCACTCGCCGCCGTGGCTCCGCCAGTAGCTGCAGCCGGCCCACCGCCGGCGGATGTGGGCGCTCCGGCAGTGGGCGCGGTCGCTCCTGCGGCGCCACTTGCCCCTGCGCCGTTCGTGCGGCTGACGACGCCGCCACAGCCGAGGCAAAGGGCGGCCGCGCCCAGCGCGCGCCACCAGCCCACACGCCGAATGAAACCCATGGCCTGTAATGCACGCAACGACTCGAATCGATCGAATTGTCCGGTCAGACTAGCGTGAGCTTGGGGTTCGCTGCCGAGCGGGACCGGGCGAAGCGCGTCTCGTCTTCTTCACGGTTGGCTGGGTCGCCAATGCACCGACCAAGAGCAGGTCGAGCAGTTGCTCGACGAACGACTCGTCGAGCTGACCCGAATGGAGGAGCATCTGGACGCTCGCCGAGCGCATGGTCTGGAACACGAAGTTGGGGTCGACGTCTGCCCGTAGCTCGCCGCGTTCGCTCGCGCGTCGCAAGACACTGAGCATGCCCGCGTCGCGCGACGCGCGCACGGACTCCGCGATTCTGCCCAGCTCCGACGTGGAGCTCTCCGTGGCGAACAGGCGCGCGATGACTCGTGTCTCGGCCGAGTTGGCGACGCGCAAGGTGCGACGGACCATCACGCCGAGGTCGCTCTGCAGCGAGCCGGTGTCCGGCAGCGGGCTGCGCTCGTGCCGGTCTGCGAGCGACAGCAGCGTCGCGCGCAATAGCGCGTCTTTGGTCGGCCAGCGGCGGTAGATGGTCGTCTTGTTGACTTCGGC
>DATHOI010000094.1:0-9679 GCA_035485095.1 Polyangiaceae bacterium
GGCGCGCGCGGGCGTGTCCACCGGCACGACTTGAGTGCCCCAGCGACGCAACACGTCGTCAGGCTGCGAGGGAAAGCGTTTCTCGCTCACGACTCGACCTCCGATTTGCCGCGCGGCGATGTCCTATCGAGACGCCGAAACAGCTCGCGGCGTCCGCGCACGAGGCGCGATTGCGCCGCGGAAACACTGACCTGAGTCATGATGGCGATCTCGGCAAGTTCGTGGCCCAGGACATCGTGAAGGAATACGGCCTCGGCGTGGCTCGACTTCATGTCCGAGAGTTGCATTCTCAAGCGCTCGAGCTCCGCGCGCGCCGAGGCTTCACTTTCCACGTCGATGCCGGAGCGAGCGGGCTCGATGTCCACGCCGGCTTCGCGGTCCAAAACCCGCCGTTCACGGCGGCGCGAGCGGAGGGCGTTGAAGCCGACGTGACTCGCGATGCTCGAAGCCCAGGTCCGCAGACTGCAAGCGCGCGCATACGAGCGACGCGAGAGCGTCACCACGATCTGTTCGAAGGCCGCTTGCACCAGGTCGTCGTGATCCGTCTCACGCCTGCCGAAGACCCGATACAAGGTGTGATCCACGACGCCCACGAGCCGCTCGTAAATCACCGACGCCACTTGGTGGTCGCCACGCTGCACGGCGGCGATCAGCTCTTCATCCGTAGGCTGCCGCGCCGCGATGCCATCGGGCGATGCCGACGCGACGACGCGCAGCTTCGACTCAGCCAGGGTTCGGGGGCTACTAGACACCTTGGTGAAGATAGTACCTGACCCTGGTTTCAGCAGGCGCGACACCTCGAATACTCGAAATTGCGTGGTATGATGATGTGTGATGAGCGGGCAGCCTGCCGTCTCGGCCCACCTGCGGACGCGAAATGTTGCGTTATGCGTCGGCTGTTTTGTGCTGCTTTTGGCGGTGAGCTGTGGCCGGGAGACTCTCAACCTGGTCGATCCCAATGGCGGAGCAGGCTTGACGGGCCTGGCCGCAAGCGGCGGCGGCTCCAGCCTACAGACGGCGGGCGATGCTGGCCTCGGAAGTTCGCCGCGGGACGCAGGCACGCCCCGAGCGGGAGCTGGCAACACCGGCGGCGCGCCAGGCTTCGGCGGCAATCCTCAAATCGGGATCGGGCAAGGCGGGAACAACCAACCTTGTTTGTCGGGCGAGCTATGCAGCGACGGTGGGCTGATTTGTCCCCCGACGGTCGCGGTCTGCACGCGTTGCGAAACCGATGCTGATTGCGGCCATGACGCACCTCCGTTCTGTGACCTGACCGCCGGCCGCTGCGTCGAGTGTCGCCTGCATGAAAACGACTGCAAGCCGGGTGAGACATGTGACCCAGCGTTTCAGCGCTGCGCAAAGGCGTGCCTGACCAAGACGGATTGTGATGCGAGCGAGCCGCAGTGCGACACCTATCGCAACGTGTGCGTCGAGTGCGAGGACCACACGGACTGCGAGCTCCTCAACCCACAAGGCAATGATTCATGCTTTGCGGGTTTCTGCGTCGAGTGCCTGGACAACAGCACGTGTCCTCCGGACAGGTCGGAATGTCAGGCGCTGCACTGCGTGACCAAGCATTGAGTCTCGGGCGCTTCGCTCAACGCAGCCGCACTCTCAGCCCAAAGCTAGCCAGACCGCGAACGTACTCGGCACTGCCGACGACCGCGTTCGAGACCCGCACGTCGGTGGCTCCCGACAGATCCGCAACCTGAAGATCGGCGGTCAGGAAGAGGTCGGGCACGACTTCCACGCGCCCACCGAGCGTGCTCTCTACGCCGAACAGCCAACGATGTGCGGACTGAGAACGGCCGTCGAGAAAGCTCGCGCTGACGTCGAAGTCCTCGACCAAAAGCGAGACGCCGAGCTGCAAGCCGCTGTGCGTCAATGGTCCGATCAGCGCGACGCCCGGTCCGAGCGATATGTCGAACCAGCGAACGTCCGCGCCCAAGGTGTCGCGCGTGACGCGTGTCGAGGCGCTGGCCGCAAAGGCACCGTAAAGTGGACCGCGCGGCGGAGCGAGCTCGAGACGCACGCCGCTGCCAATACGCCACGGACTGGAGTCCTTGACGGCGCCGGCAGGGGGCGCGCTCGGGCGACTGAGGCCAGGCCCGGCGAGGCCGACCGCGCCCACGAATAGTCGCACACCCGGGGCTGGCTTCGACGCGCTCGGCGGCGCGTGAGGCGGGCTCGCGGGGGCGACGGGGGCGACTGTCGGCGGCGCGAGCGGCACAGCTGAAGGCGCAGCGCTCGCGGAGTCTGCTGGCGGCGGTTCGCTTTCCGCCAACGTCCCGATCGCGAACCCGACGGCGCGCCAGCGATCCATGGCTTCATCCGCGGCCAAGAAAGCAAAATCCTTGGTTCGCCAGGAGTCGTGGTCGCCCTGCCGGACGCCCACCTCGACGCGCATTTTGTCATCGCTCTGCAGCGACACGATGGCCACTGCCGAGGGTGATTCATCCGCTGCATTTTTGGCGAGCACGCATTCTGCGCCGCGCGCGGCGCGCGTACATGAGGACACCAAAACGGCGAGCGCGTCGTCGGACAACTTCGGCGCCGATATTTCGATGACAATCAACGCCGCAGTCACGAACGACTCCGTTATTCGAAGGGCGAAGCAGATTCAACCAATGAAAGCGCACCATGTGGCGCGGCGAGCTCGAACACGTGCCCACGTCGATCCGAGATGCCGAGCCGAACCAAGCCGTCAGCGCGCAGTAGCGCGAAGGGCTGCGCCGGCACGGGCAAATCCTCTCCGGCCGGGATGACCACGATCACCGTTGGCTCGGCGCCATCAGGCGGCGCGGGGGAGCGCGCGTCGCACTCGGCCGCCACCGCGCCGCTCGGGTCGTGGTCTCGGGCGCGGGTCAAGGCTTCGCCGTCCGCGTTGCTGCGGGGCACGTCACGCACCAGGACCGCCGCCGATTGGCGCACGAAATCCACGCGATCGCGGTTCAGCGCGGTCAGCTCCTCGCCGTGCTCGCAGCGCTCGCCGGCGACGCGCAAGGCACGCAACGCCAGCGCGCGCAGCAGCGGTCGAGGATCACTGATGCGCGGGCAAACCTGCGCCGCGATGCGCTCGTGCTGGCGAGCAGCAACCCGCGCCAGGGCTTCCAGTGCGTCACCCGCGACGTTCGCGTCCGCATCGGTCGACGTGTGCGCCAGAGCAGGCATGTCCGCGACAATTCCGATCTCGCCCAGCGACCAAGCGGCGTTCGCGCGCACCGGCGCGCTCGGGTCCAGGAGCAGCGCGACGAGGCGTGTGCGCTCGGCGGGGTGAGCCGCGAGGGCCTCCGCGAGTTTCGCGCGATCGGCGCTGAGCCCCGAGCGACTCACCGCGCGGGCCAGGCTCGCGACAGCAGCAGGCAGAGGCACTCGACCGAGCAATTCCAAGAGCGAGTCCCGCGCGCCACCTTGTGCTGATTCTAGCGACTTTTCGAGACGGGTAACGACGGCAGAATCTTGGGTGTGAGAGACGAGCCCGCCAAGTGCCAACGTGATCAAATCACGGTCTTGTTCCGGACCGTGATCCAAGCGATCGAGCAGCATGGAAGCGCGGCCTACGAGCGGCAGCCTGCCCAATGCCAGCGCAGCGGCCAAGCGCACGCTGCCCGAGTCGTCGTCGAGCGCGCCGAGCAATGTCGGGACTTGTCCCGCTTCACCGAGGAAGCCGAGCGCGGAGAGCGCCCGAGTGCGCACGAGCACGTCGTCCCCCGATCCGGCAAACGGCAACAGCGTGCCGACCGCTCGCGGGGAACCGGTTTGCCCGAGCAACTCCAGGAGATCCCCCTGCTCGACGCGTTGATCGCGAGCCTTGCCCAGAGCCCGCGCGATGGGCTCGACCGCGCGGCCATCCGGATGCCGAGGATCGAGCAAAGCCTTGGCGGCGAGGAGCGCCGCGCGCCGCACCAGCACGTCGGCGTCGGACAAGTATTCCAGCACCGTGGGTAGCGAATCGGCCGCACGCAGCTCGGCCAACGCTTGCAGCGCCGCGAGTGGACGCAGCGCCCCGCGCCCGAGCGCGTCACGCAACGCCGAAGCGCCGGCCGGGTCGCGCGTTTGGCCGACAGCGAGCGCACAACCGTCCACGCGATCGGGATCGGAGTCCGCGTTCAAACACGCTTGCAGAACCGGCAGCGCCGCCGACCCAACGCGGCCGAGCGCCGTCACCACCTCGGCGCGCGGACGGCCAGGGTCGTCTGGCCCGAGCTCGTCGACCAGCGCCTTGAGGGCGGCCGGCGAGTGGATGTGCGAAAGCGCCTGCAGCGCCGCGGAGCGCACGCTCTCGCTGCTCGTGCGCAGCAAGCCGCTGATGCTCGAAACCGCGCTCGGTGCCGCGATGCGAGACAAGGCGTCTAGCGCCGCAACGCGCACGGTGTCATCGACGTCGTGTAGCGAGAGCACGAGCGCGCTCACGGCGCGCGCGTCCCCGAGCTGCGCCAGCGCTTCGGCGACGCCCTCACGAACGATCGGACGCGCGTCTTGAATCTTACCGATCAACGGCACGACGGCCCGCACGTCTCCGAGCTCGCCGAGGGCACGCGCCACATCCCTGCGCACCTCGGGCGCTGAGTCGTCGAGGTGCCCGAGCAGCGCGAGCACGGCCTCCGGAGCCGCAGACTTTCCGAGCGCGTTGGCGGCCGCGCTACGCACTCCCGGATCCGCGTCCCCGAGCGCGCGACCGAGCGAAGGCACGGCGCGCGGCGTCGGACTTTCGGCGAGCGCTTCGGCCGCTGCCAGGCGGAGCCGGCGTTCAGCGTCCGTCAGCCAAGGCACGAGGTGATCCCCCAGCTCGGGCACGCCCAGGCCGAGACAGGCGTCGAGCGCGGTCAGCCGCACGTCCACGTCGCTGTCGTCGAGCGCCGCGCGCGCCAGTCGCGCCCCAGCGCTCTCCGGCAAATCACGCAATGTTTGCGCGGCGCGCCGGCGAACCTCGACCTCGGGCGCATGCAAGTCGCGCTCGATGCGCTGCACGGTGCTCGGCCAAAGCACGGCCCGAGCGGGTAGGCTCAGGCAGCACAAGAAACCGATCAGCGCGAAAGTCGGACGGCGCACGCCCGACCAACATAGCATCGCTCACGCAGCGCTCGCCATCTCCTCATAGGCGCGCATCGAAGCCACACGTTGCAGCGGCCGAAGGTAGCCGTAGAACACGCCGTTCAGCAGCACCAGCCGGTACAGCAGATAGTACTCCGTTACATCGAAGCCGATGGACAGCGCGAGGCCGAACACCAGCGAGCCAAAGCCAAAGAAGCGACGCCACAGGCGCATCGCCGAGCCCGCATGCTTTCGATAGATCGCGGCGTGCGCCTCGGAGAAGTCCGGGAACTCCCGCACTAGGCGCTTGGCGTATGGATCGAATTTGTCAGCGTAGTTCTGCTGGCTACGCATGTAAAAAAAGTACACTCGCCACACGATGCGGATCAGCGTCGACTGCGACGCGCGCTGCGCTCGATAACGCGCCTCGGCGATGTCGAGGTCCTCTCCTTCGCGGTAACTCGGGTGAGTCATGCGCAGGAACACGTTCTTGAAATGGTCGTACATCGTCGTGTGAAAAGACCCAGTGACGATCGTGATTAGAACCAGGACCGCTGCCACGACCAAGTGCCAGCTCGGCTGCTGAAGTTTGCGGAGCACGAGCCACGCCCCACCGCCGACTACGACACTCGAGACCACTAGGTCGGCCATGCCGTCGAGCATGCGACCGAACGCCGAGGAGCTCTTCCGCAGGCGTGCGAGCTGACCGTCGGCGCAGTCGAACACTGCCGAGCTAAAAATCAGAAAACCAGCTAGCGGCAAGTGCCAGCGGAAGTCGGCAAAGATCGCTGCCCCCGCCGCGCAGCCGAGCGCGATCGAGCAGACGGTGACCATGTTGGGAGAAATCGGGGTCGATACGAGCAGCCGCGCCAGCACGTAAGCCGGCGGCCGATGCACCCAGACATCGATTGGTTCCTCGACCTCGAGCGGCTTCAGGCTCCGAAAATAGCCGTCCCAGAAGCGGTCACCCGAGTCAGCCATCGTCACTCCAAAGCGAAGCCGGCACTCCTTCGAGTGCCGCGAGCTTCGACAGGTCAACGCTTCACTCGGCGTCGCTACTAGCAGCCGTCACGTAAACGCGAGGCGCCTCGCGCCGCACGCGACCACCTAGCACACGCTCGAACGCCGCTACGCAGCGCAGATTTTGCTCCGGCGTGCCGACCGTGACACGCACATAGCTGCGCTTGGCGTGGTGCACGGACAAGGACCGGATCAAAACTCCGTCCTTGAGCATGGCCTCGACCAACCGCTCGGCGCTCTGGCCCGTCGCTGAAACGTCGATCAACACGAAATTGCCTTCGCTCTCTGCGGGCAGCAGGCCGTCGATGCGGCGTAGCTTGTCCGTGAGCTCCTCGCGGGCCAGACGCAGCTCGCCAATGCGCGCGTCGAACTCGGCCGCGTCATCGAGCGCCGCGCTCGCGGCCGCCAAGGTGATGGCCGGAATGTTCCACGGCACTTTGACCCGCGACAGCAAGCGGATCACCGCGGGGTGCGCGAGCGCGTAGCCGAGGCGGATGCCAGCCAAGCCAAAAGCCTTGGAGAACGTGCGCAAAACGATGGCATTCGGGAACTCCTCGAGCAGCCGCGAGAACGACTCCCCCTCCCCGAACTCGTGATACGCCTCGTCGATCACGGTTGGCAAGCCGAGCCGCAACAGGCGTTTCATGTCGGCTTCGGAGATGCGCCCGCCGGTGGGGTTGTTGGGCGTGCACAGAAAGATGACCTTCGTGCGCTCGGTCACGCCGCGAATCAAACCCGCCAGGTCGTGATCGTGTTCTTCGGTCATCGGCACGAGCACTGGAATGCCGCCGACCGTGCGCGTGCGCGCTTCGTACATGCTGAAGGTCGGGACACTGAGCAGCACTTCCTCGCCGGGACCGACGAAGGTGCGGATCACTACGTCGATCAGCTCGGTCGAACCCGCGCCGAGGATGACGCTGCCCTCACCGAGCGCGTCACGCCGTGCGAGCTTCGACTTCAGCGCTGGAGCGCCGCCCGGATAGTAGTTGCCACGCGTCGCCGCTTCGATGATCGCGTTGATGACGCGCGGACTCGGCGAATACGGGCTCTCGTTCGACATCATGCGCAGGACGTCGTTCTGGCTATCAGCCAGCGCGAAGTGGTCCTCGTTGTAGGGCTTGGCCGCGCGCACCCAACTCGGCGCGTAAAACTCGATGCTCTCCGGATCGATGGTCGGCGGCTCGCCCGCGCCGGGCTCGTCACCCAAGGTGTCGCCGAAGACGCGCAGCATGGCTTCCGCGCAAGCCAGCGCTTGCGGCGTGTCCACGTCGATCCAACGTACGTCGCCGACATCGGTCGCCAAGAAGCGGCCGCGCCGGCTGAGCGCCTGCACGCCGTCGCTGAGCGAGCAGTCTCCGTTGCTCGCTTCGACCGCAGCCAGCTCCGCGATCAGCGCAGGGCCGATGCGGAACACGCCCGTGTCGAGCGCGTCGTAGCTCTCCAGCTCTTTTGCGATCTTCTTGATCTTGCCGTGCTCGACGCCGACTTTGGTGGCGTCGTCGATGTCGAAACAACGCTCGATGTCGTAGTCGACTGCTAGCGCGCACGACCCGTCCGGCACGTATGCAGCAAGCAGACGCCGCACCAGCTCCGGCGAGTAGAGGTGATCGGACATCGTGAGCAGGCACTCGCGATCGACGTAGGCTGCGGCGGCCAAGAGGCTCACGCCGTTCTTCTTGTCGTAGTGGGGGTTGTCCACGAACGTAAGCTCGAGGCCCAAGTCGGGCTCTGCTGCCAAGGTGCGACGCACGAGCTCGCCTTGAAAGCCGGTGATGATGACGGCCTCTTGGATGCCCGCGCTTTGCAGCGTACGGAGCACGCGCAATAGGAGCGGCACACCTCCAACTACACGCAGGGGCTTGGGCAGCGCCTCAGCGCCTTCACTGAGTCGGGACCCAGTGCCGGCTGCAAGCACGATGGCCCGTGTCACGCGTGGTTCCGTCATCACCAAGACTCTCTTTCGTCGCCCAGGGGAACCCTAGGTTGAAGGATGTATGGGCCTTAGCATGCGCCGTGACAAGTGGGCAAACCCTATAAGATTTGATAACTTAGACCCCCTAAAGGTGTCTTCGGCCGGACACAGTGTTGCAAAATAACGACAGCGCTGTCCCTCTGTCACCTCACTGGTAAGACCAGGTTAAACCAGGCTAATTTCAACAGGTTACAATTCGGAAACGCGCAAACTCGCAGTTTCCGGCTCATTTACGCGATCAGCGCGCCGCGTCACGACGTTCGCACCTGTGCCTACCTCGCGACACGCCGATCAGACGGCGCGGCCCACGAGCTCTCGGGCCCGCGCGAGGTCGGCAAAGTCGTCGACCTCCGTCCAAGGCAGGTCGTGCACCCCGACGAGCTCGGCGTCGAGCACGCCCTGGGCAATCAAACGCGAGTACACGTCCTCGTAATAGAGGCCCTTCTCACCCCCCGCGATCGTCCGCTCCAACGCGTCGAAGACCTTCGCTGACGCGAAGCCTGAAAGGCGTTCGATGCCGATGCTCTCGCCTGCGCTCGCGGAGAGCGCGATGCTCTTACCGAACGCGGTGATGCGGCCTGCTTCGACGGTGACTTTCATCGCCTCCGCATCTAGCGTCCGTCCCGCGTCTACCGCGACGGCGAGCTCTGCAGACGGTGCGTCCAGCCGTTCCAGCACTTGACGCTGGAACACCACGTCCCCATCCAGCTTGAAGAAAGCGTCGGAGCCAACTCTGCCCCGACACAGCGCCAACGACACGGAGTTTTGCGTGCTATCGAACTCGGGGTTCTTGCAGTACTCGACAGTCAAAGGCGCGCCTTGCATTGCCGCCTTCACGGCATCCTCGCGGTAGCCCGTCGCGAGTACGAGTTTTCGCACGCCGTACTCCGCCAAAAGCCGTACTGCCCGACCCAAGATCGTTTCGCCGCCGAGATCGACCAACGCCTTCGGGCGATCATCGGTGATCGGTCGAAGCCGCGACCCAATGCCCGCCACGAGAATCACCGCTGCCGTCGTTTTCATCTTACAAATTCCCTATTTCCTTGACTCGTGCCATTGCGCACGGGCACGCACCTTGCTAGGAGCCGCGCATGCAACGACCTGAGAAAGTTCAAAAAGCCGAAGGCAAATTGGCCGTACTCTTGCCGGGGATCGGCGCCGTGTCCACAACGTTGATCGCGGGCGTGCTGCTCGCAAACAAAGGTCTGGTCAAGCCGATCGGGTCGATCACGCAGACCGGAACGATTCGCTTGGGCAAGCGGACCGACAATCGCGTGCCGCGCATCAAAGACTTCGCACCGCTCGCGAAGATGGAGGACATCGTGTTCGGCGGCTGGGATCTGTTTCCCGAGAACGCGCACGAGGCCGCGGTGCACGCGGAAGTGCTCGAGTCGAAGCACCTCGATCCGGTGAAAGAAGAGATGTCGGCGATCAAGCCGATGCCCGCCGTATTCTATCCGGAGTTCGTGAAGCGCTTGCACGGCACCCACATCAAGAAGGGCGAGAGCAAGTGGGAGATGGTCGAGCAACTGCGCGCCGACATCCGCAACTTCATCAAAGACAACGGCTGCTCACGCGCCGTGTGCGTGTGGTGCGGCTCGACCGAGGTTTATCTCGAGCCGGGTCCAGTACATCAGTCGATCGCAGCCTTCG
>DATHOI010000095.1:0-4394 GCA_035485095.1 Polyangiaceae bacterium
GCCCTTGCGCTCCTTGAAGGGACGCCCGAGAGCCGTGATCGCGACGTTCTCGAGCTTCGGGTATCGCTCAACCACGGCTGGAGCGTCTTTCAGGCCAGTGGTCGGGTGGACGTGGCCATTCCGCTGATGCAGCGCGCGAAGGAGCTCGCCAGTCGCTTGGAGGACAGGGCCTCGCTGGGCGAAGCCCTCATCCGTCTCGAGACCATTTACATGGTGCAGGGCGATTTGCGCGAAGCCAGCGAACACGCAAGTGCGCTCGCCGCGGTGCTCGATCATGTCCCCGACGCCGCGTTGCAGCTTCTTGCCAAGGAACTCGAGGCCACGACGGTTCTCTTGCGCGGGGATTTCGCAGAGGCTCGTCGGTTGTTCGGCGAGCTGGGCGTGTTCCGCGCCACGGATGACACGACGGCCCTGGAAGCCGCACGCGCGCATCTTCTCGCGTTCTCGATGGGCTCGTTCGCCTTGTGGCTGATGGGTGAGCCTGACCGCGCGGTCGCGCTGTCCCGACGGGCGCAACAGGTCACCGAACGAGCGTACGACCCATTCGACCACGAGCACGTTGCCATGTTGGCGGAGGGAGCCTTGCTGCACGCGTGGCGCAGGGA
Organism: Polyangiaceae bacterium; assembly: GCA_035485095.1. Taxonomy (GTDB): domain Bacteria; phylum Myxococcota_A; class Polyangia; order Polyangiales; family Polyangiaceae; genus PMG-095. Next base: position 606 of record DATHOI010000095.1, read on the forward strand.
ACCCGGACCCGCCTCTGAGTTGGCGAAGCGAGCGCTGGCCATTTCGGAGAAACGCTCGTTCGCCAAGTGGCAGGGCCGGGCCGAATTGATCCTACGGTGGGCCGAGGCGGAGCTCTCGCCGACCTTACCGTGCGCGCGCGTCGAGGAACTCTTGAGCAAGCCTTGGGAGAAGGGCTCGGTAGGCCGAACGATGCACGCGATGCTCTTTAGCGCGATGTGCGCACGCCTGGGGCGAGCCGAGCCGGCGCTGGAGGTGATCGCAAGCACGCTCGCCACGATTGAGCGCAGCGACGAGCGTTGGCTCGAGCCAGAGCTTCATCGCCTCCGAGGCGAAATCCTGAAGGCGCGCAACGACGCCGCGGAGGCCGAGAGGTCGTTCGCCACGGCCATTGCGATCGCGAGGAAGCAAGGCTCTCGCTCGCTGCAGCTGCGCGCGGCCCTCAGCCTCCACGCGCTCGCCTCCGGGGCAAAAAAGAAGAGAGCCCGTGAGGACATCGCCGGCTTGCTCTCGGTCATCACCGAGGGGCACGACACGCCGGATCTGCTCGACGCTCGGGCGGTCGTCGCGAGCTGAGTGCGCGCCGATTTGACGCACGTTCGACGGCAGTCAACTCGCCTGGTGTCTAATCTCTTAGTCGTGGAAACAACGACGTGCTGTGAGCCACGCACCGCGAAGACACCGAGCCGCGCTCTCGAGCTGATGCTCGTAGTGTTGGCTGACTCGTTCGTCCAACGCGCCGCATGAGGCCCCGATGCTCAAGATTGCGATCGTCGTCGGAAGTACGCGCCCGGGCAGGAAGTGCGAGACCATCGCCAAGTGGGCCTACGAAGTCGCGCGAAAGCGCACGGGCAGCCACTTCATTCTTCTGGACTTGGCGAGCTTCGAGCTGCCGCTCTTGGACGAGCCCATGCCGGCGGCGTCCGGATCGTACAGCCACTCGCACACGAGAACTTGGTCCGCAGCGATTGCCGCCTGTGACGGCTTTGTCTTCGTGACGCCCGAATACAACCACGGCACCTCCGGCGCGCTCAAGAATGCCATCGATTTTCTGTACCACGAGTGGACCGATAAGGCGGCCGGGTTCATCGGCTACGGGTTTGCGATGGGCGCTCGAGCGATCGAGAACCTGCGCCTCGTGCTGGCGTCGCTACAGGTCGCCACCGTTCGCCCCCAAGTCGGCCTGTCCCTACTGACGGACTTCGAACATGGGACTGCATTCAAGCCGACGGAGGCCCACGAAAAGAGCCTGAACAACGTGCTCGACCATGTAATTGCATGGAGCGGCGCTCTGAAAGTGCTGAGGACGCAGGAAGTCCAATCGTGAACAAGGAGGCAGAACATGGCTCAAAAGCTCACCGTTGTCGTCACCGGATCCACGGGTAAACAAGGCGGTGCTGTCGCGCGCGGCCTCCTCGAGCGAGGCCACCAGGTCCGCGCCGTCACGCGCGACCCCGACTCGAGCCCGGCGCGGTCGCTGGCGAACGCCGGGGCGACGATCGTTGCGGCGTCGCTCGAAGACACTGTGGCGATCACGAAGGCGCTCGAAGGAGCCACCTCTCTCTTCGCGATGACGACGCCGTTCGGAGGAGGTACGGCCGTCGAGACACGACAAGGTGTCGCCGCTGCCGACGCGGCGAAGGCCGCGGGCGTGCATCTCGTCTTCACTTCCGTCAACTCCGCCAACCGCCAGACGGGCGTTCCGCACTTCGACAGCAAGTACGAGGTCGAAAAGCACATCGCTCAGATCGGCGTTGGCGCCACGATTCTCGCGCCTGCTTTCTTCATGGAGAATCTCTACTTCGGGAAAGAGCAGCTCGCCAAAGGGGTGTACGCGGTAGCGCTCCCGCCGACCAGGAAGCTCGCGCAAATCGCCGTCGCAGACATCGGGGCGGTCGCCGTTCGCGTCCTGGAGGACGCCGCTCGCTTCGCGGGCAGGCGCTTCGACCTCGCCGGCGACGACCTCACGGGGAATGAGGTCGTCGCCATTCTCTCGCGCGTCACCGGTCGTCCCTTCTCCTATTTCCAGGTCCCACTCGACATCATCCGCCAGCGCATGGGCGACGATGCCATCAAAATGTACGAATGGTTCGACCGCGTCGGCTATGCGGTGGACCGCGCCGCGCTCGAGCGTGAGTTTCCCGACGTTGCCTTTCACGACTTCGAGTCTTGGGCGAAGGACCAGGATTGGAATGCACTGCTGAGCGTTGGAGGTTGAGATGAAAATCGGTGTAAGTGGTGCCAGCGGCCATTTAGGCAAAGCCGTCGTTGCGGAGCTGTTGCAGCGCCCCGGCGGGCACCAGGTAGTGGCGATCACACGCACGCCCGAAACCGTCGCCAAGCCGGCGCAGGCACGACTCGGGGACTACGACCGTGCCGAGAGCCTCACCGAGGCCTACGCGGGTCTCGATCGCCTGCTCATCATCCCAACCCTCGAGCCGGCACCCGGAAAGCGCGCGGCGCAGAACGTCGCTGCTATTGACGCGGCCGTGAGGGCGGGCGTCAAGCACGTCGTCTTCATGTCATCCGCTGGCGCGCGGCAGGAGGAAGAGCCGGCGCTCACGACCACCTACTGGCGTGGCGAGCAGCATCTCATCGCCACGGCGCCGGCTTGGACCATCCTGCGCATGAACTTCTATGCTGAATCCTTCGCGCAGCAGGCGCAGGCGTCGCTGGGCCAGGGCGTGCTGGCTGGCTTGGCCGAGAACCGCGTTGCGTTCGTTGCGCGCGGTGACATCGCGGGCGCCGCTGCCGGAATCCTGATCGGCGACGGCCACGCAGGCGCGACGTACAACGCGACCGGCCCCGAGCGCCTGTCGGGTGCGGAACGCGCGGCCCTCGTCGCCGAAATCGCTGGCAGGCCGCTCGCCTTCGTTGCCATCACCGAAGAGCAACTGCGCGCCGCACTGACCAAGGCGAGTCTGCCACTGGTGCTGGTCAACACTGTCATCAGCATCCAGCGGGCCTTCGCGGCGGGTGCGTTCGACATTCTCACCAGCGACGTCGAGCGCCTTGGCGGCCGGCCGCCCACGCCCCTCCGCGACGTGCTGACTAGGGTGCTCAAATCTCCGGCCTGAAGGGCCGCAGAACCGCTCGACGAGCTTGAAAACAATGGCTGAGATCCAGGGCATTGGCAGGCTGACGATTCGTGACGGCAAGCTCGAGGAGTTCCAGCGTGTTGCGTCTCAATTCATGCAAATAGCTCGCACGAAAGATAGCGGAACGCTGCAGTACGAGTTGTTCTTCAATGAAGATAAAACTGAATGCATCGTCCTCGAAAGGTACCGTGACGTACCCTCCCTACTGGAGCATCAGCACAACGTAGCTGGACTTATGGGTTCTCTACTCAAGACGTGCACGGCATCCAGTGAAGTATGCGGAGCGGCAACCCCAGAGTTACTCAAGGCGCTAAAGGGGTCCCCCGTGCGACTCTTTACTCCCTATCAAGCTCTTTGATCCGCCGAACACGGCCAAGCCACCGAATGGCCGAGGAGGAACAGGCATGTCGTCCAAGTTGTCGGGGAAAGTCTGCATCATCACCGGGACCGGCGGGAGCATGGGCCGTGCAGCGGCCTTGGCCTTCGCGCGCGAGGGAGCGTCGGTCGTCGGCTGCGATCTGAACGTCGAATCTGCGGAAGCGACCGTTCAGGCAGTTCGAGGAGAAGGCGGCACGATGGAGTCGCTCCAGCCCTGCCGCCTCGGCAGCGCGGTCGAATGCCAGACGCTGGTCGACCTCGCAGTGCGCAAATTCGGCCGCATCGACGTGCTCTTCAACAACGCGGCCATGGCGT
>DATHOI010000096.1:0-7178 GCA_035485095.1 Polyangiaceae bacterium
TCTGCGCGCGGTCGTACAAGTTCTCCTCGCACAGCAAAATGGCCATGGTGTACACCTCCTCACCCGAGGCGCAGCCGGCATGCCAGATCTTGAGCAGAGGGTAGGTATGTAAGACCGGCACCACGAGCTCGCGGAACGCGCGGTAGAAGGTCGGATCGCGAAAGACCTCGCTCACGCGCACGGTCAGGTCGTCGAGCGTGCTGGCGAAAAACTCCGGATCGAGCAAGAGCTTGTGCTGCAATTCTCCGAGGTGCTTCAAGCCTGAACGGGCCAAGGCCGCGCGCACTCTCCGGCGCATCGAGCCCTGTGCATAATCTTGAAAGCGGTAGCCATATTTGGCGTGAATGGCCTCGAGAAGTAAGCGGATCTCCAGCTCCTCGACATCGACCTCAGGAGCCATGATTTGCTCCGGACAACCAGGTTTGAAGCGTGCGCAGTAACTTGTCGGTGTCGACGGGCTTCGTCAGGTAGTCGCTCGCGCCCGCTTCCAAACAGCGCTCACGCTCGCCCTTCATGGCCTTGGCCGTCAGCGCGATGACCGGCAGATCTCGGAAACGCGGATTTTGTCGAAGCTTGCGCGTGGCTTCGTAGCCGTCCATCTCCGGCATCATGATGTCCATCAGGACAGCGTTCACGTCCGGATTGGCGCTCAATAACTCGAGGGCTTCACGACCCGTGTCAGCCAAGAGCACCTCGGCGCCCTTGCTGGTGAGCAACGCCGACAACGCGTACACGGTGCGCATGTCGTCCTCCGCGAGCAGGAGCTTCTTACCCGTGAGGGAAACATCGACTGGCGTCGCCGCTGGCGGAATTTGCGAGCGCGCCTTGGGTGACAGTCCGTCCTTGACGTGACTGACGAAGAGCCGAATCTCTTCCAGGAGCCGCGCCCCCGAGTCACCCTCCTTGAGCACCACGGCCTCGGCATAGGCCTCGAGCTGCTGCGTTTCGCGCTTGTTCAGCGCGCGACCGGTGTGAACGATCACGCGCGGAGCATCCACCGCGCCGCGCGCCCTGAGCGTCTCCAAGACTGCCAGGCCGTCCATGTCCGGCAGACCGAGGTCCAGGATCATACAGTCAAAACGCCCCTTTTCCAGGGCGTCGAGCGCGGCGCGCGCGCTGCCGACGCGGCGCGCCTCGAAGCTCTCGCGGGCCAGCAGCTCACACAGCGAGTCCCCTTCGACCGCGCTGTCTTCGACGACCAAGATGCGGCGCGCAGAATTGTGAGCGGCAGGCGTGAGCGCCCGCACGGCTTGTGCGAGCTCGGCGTGGCTCGCCGGTTTCATCAAGTAGCCGATGGCACCGAGCGCCAGGCCTCGGTCGGGTGCGTCCACGCCGGACACGAAATGGACGGGGATCTCGCGAGTCGCGGGGTGCGCGCGCAACCGTTCCATCACGGCCCAGCCGTCGATGTCCGGCAGCGTCACGTCCAAAATGATGCCCTGCGGTTTCTTGGCTCGTGCCAGCGCGATGCCGTCCTCACCGCTGGTGGCCAGCACGACCTTGAGCCGGCGTCCGCGGATGATCTCGACGAGCTGCTCGGCCAAGACAGGGTCGTCTTCGATCACCAGTAAATGCGGGGCGTCGTTGCCGAGCTCCGCGCGATCATCGGCGACGGCAGGCGCTAGGCTCGGCTTCAACTCACGAGCGGCCCGCGCGGCATCACGGGTCGCCACTGGCAAAAAGCAGGTAAAAGTACTGCCCTGCCCCGGGCGGCTCTCGAGCTGCAACTCCCCGCCGAGGAGTTGCGACGACTCGCGCGAGATCGCGAGCCCAAGCCCGGTCCCCGAGTAGCGACGGTTGCTGTGCGACTCGATCTGCTCGAATGGCGCAAACACGCGATCATGCGCGTCGGCCGCGATACCGATGCCGGTGTCGGACACGGACAGCGCGACGCAATCTGCCAAATCCAAATCGGGTCGCAATGCCTTGGCCTCTGGCGCGGGGCGAGCGATGCGCAGGGCGACATGCCCACGATCGGTGAACTTGATCGCGTTGCCCAACAGATTCGTCACGATGCGCTCTACCCGCATCGGGTCGGTCGTGATCGCGGCTGGCACGTCGGGCAGCACCTCGATCTTCAGAGTTAGATTCTTCTCTGCCGCGAGCGGCTCGAAGACGCGTCGCGCATGCTCGGCGAAGCGCTGCAGCGAAACGGTCTCGAGCTGCAACTCTTGTCTCCCGGCCTCGATTTTGGCTAGATCCAAGACTTGATTGATCAGCGTCAGCAGGTCTCCACCCGCCGAGTGTACCGTCTTGCAGTACTCCACTTGTTTGGCGGTCAAATTGCCAGCCTCGTTTTGGGCCAGCAAATGCGACAAGAGCAGCATGCTGTTCAGCGGCGTGCGAAGCTCATGCGACATATTCGCGAGAAACTGCGACTTGTAAGAGCTCATCTTGGTGAGCTCCTCGGCCTTTTGCTGCAGGCGCAAGCGCGCCTCTTCGAGCTCGCCGTTCTTTTGACTGAGCGTTTCGCGTTGCGCCTCCAACTCGGAGTTCGCGACGCGCAGCTCCTCGTGCTGACTCTGGAGCTCCTGGTTGTTCGCGCGCAGTTCTTCCTCTTGAGCGGCCAAACGCTCCGCTTGGCGTTGACTGCGCTCGAGCGCGTCACGCAGCGCGGCGCGTGACCGAGCCGCCTGTAACCCAATGACCAACATCTCCTGCACGGAGGTCAAGAGCTCGCGCATCTCGCTCGAGCAGGTCTTGAATAGCGCGAGCTCGAGCACACCCACGGTCTCGTCCGCGCGCGAAAGTGGCAAAAAAACCAGGCAGCGCGGAGATGCCTCACCCAACCCGGAGCGGATCTTCACGTAGTCGACGGGCAACTCGTCGATCACCAAGAGGCCCTTGGCTCGCGTCGCCTCGACGAGCAGCCCTTGTCCAACCCCCGACCGCTGAAGCGGATCCAAGGGGGCGAATTCCGGCATGTTCGGGGAGACGGCGTAACGCCCCTGAAGCGTGAGCCCGCCATCTTCGAGCATGTAGAGTGCGCCAGCGACCGCCGAAGTCCGGTGCGCGAGGCAACGCACCACTAGGTCCGCGAGCACGCCCGGCTCGGCGTCTCCGCGCATTGCCTCCGATAGCTCGACTTGGCTCTCCTTGAGCCAGTCGTGACGGTCGCGCTGTTCGGCGAGCTCTCGCAAATTGGCGGCCATCTGATTGGCCTCGCGGGCCAACTTGGCGAGCTCCTCGAATCCGGCCTCCGGAATCCGCTCGCGAAAGTCTCCGGTTGCGAAGCGCGAAAATCCGCTCGAAAGACTGCGAATACCCCGCAAAACACTCTGGCTCGCGGACAGCGAGAATGCCAAAACCAAAGCCAGCCCCACTAGGCCGATGCCGAGGCGAAAGCGGTCGGCGTGCTGGTTCGCGTTCACCACGGCGCCAAAGCTCGCGGTCAGCTCGCTTCTGCTGAGGCCCGTCGTCCGTTTGATGAGGGCGCTCGTCTTCGCTTGCTGCGCTTGCATGCGCGCCATCACGTCGACGAGGTCCTCGCCGGTTTCGCCCGCGATCAAGCGGCGCGACACGTCGTGCGCAACCTCGTAATAGTCGTGCACCGTCCAGCGTAGCAGCGCCGCGTCGTTCGGGTCGATCACGCCGTGCGACGCCCCGATGGTGTCGAACATTTGGTTGCGAAGCTCGAGCGTGGCGTCGAGCGCGGGCGCGTCCTGCGCCGATACCGCGTCCTGCATCGTTTGCCGCAGGTGGTCGAATTCGCTCTCCAGCTTCGGCCCGAGCTCGAGCTTGGGGACCAGGCGCTGCTCGACATCCCGAAGATCGCGCGTCTGTTGCGCGCCGATCAGCGCGCTGCCAATCAAGCTGACAACGAGGGAGAGCGTCGCCGCGCCGACAATCAGCAATAACCGGCTGCGAAGCGAGCTATTCACCGCCCCGTCCTCATTGAATAGCCACCGATTTCGCTCGATCGAGCTTGGCCGTCCCCGACACGTAACCCACGGCGCCGCGGTGCTTCACGACGTAGCTCACGACCGCATCGTCTGAGTCGAGCTCGGGCGGCGGCAAATCTCTGCCCGAGAAGATACGCTGCTGCCAATAGCTCTTCACTGCCGCAACCGAGCGCTGCAGCACGCTGTCGGAGAAGTGCCGGCGCACGGCCGAGTCCGAACGCTGATCGACGGGGCGAATGGTCTCGCCGTCGTTCCAGCGCGTGGTGCGCTTCAAAAATGCATCCGTCAGAAAATCATGACTGAGCGCGACGCTCGGGTTGTCGGCGTTGACGATCACTCGAAAATCCGGCGTCGATTCCGCGCGCGCACTACCGCGCCAGGCGAACAGGCCGAGCACGAGCAAGGACAGGGCCGCGAGCAAGACTGCAGAACGACGCCGACCTCGAGCGAGGCGAGTCGGGTTCGTGGACGAGCGGAGGCAGGTCATCTTCGCCAGCTCCAGCGCATCAGAAATAGGCCGTCGTTTTGAGCAGCAACACGCCCCAGTCTTTGGTCAGCGACGACAGGGGCAGGTTGTCGTTTAGAGCGCTCGTCAGCCCGGCATCGCCGTGCATGAAATGTCCTTCGACCTTCAGCAACCAGTACTGATTCAGGTCGTAACGCAGGGTCAAAGCGACATCGTGCTGAAAGGCCCCGCGCCCCTGCGCTGGAGTCCCCGGAGGCGACCCAGGCGCGGGTTCATTGCCGCTGCGGTCATTGGCGTTCGCGAAGAGCGCCGAGTAGTAGAGACCCGGCGTGAACCAAGGCGTGACGTGGTACGCCGACATCACGTAGAAGCGCTCGCTCGTCGTGTTCGGAGCGTTGAAGCCCGGCACCGAGCCCTGCAGCCCGACTCTCCAGCGGCTGTACTCCGACGCGAAGAGCCAGTCGTGGGCGCTGTACTCGAGCGACGCGACACCGAGCAGCGCCGGAATTTTGAAATGCACCGTACCCGTGAAGTTCATGGGCAACACACCAGCCATTTCCAACGGGCCGACCTGATCTGCCGGAATCACGTCGTCGCCGTCGATGCGCAATTTTTGGACGCTGCCGCCGAGCTGCAAACCTTGGAGCGGCGTCTGCCACATCAGCCGACCGCCGAAGATGTACGGCACCGAGATGTTGGTCAACGTCGACGACACGTCAGCGGTATCGAAGAACACGGTGCCGCCGTACAGACGATACTCGAGCCCTCCCGCGGGCCCGAGCGGAACGTTGCCGTAGACCTCTCCACCAGTTTGGGCCAACAAGAAATCCCGATTGGACACTGGGTACACCGATTGCGGCAGCAGAACCGGGACCCGGGCAGCGTCGATGTCGCTGCTGTCGTTGTACAAGCCAAACGGCAATTTGGTGCGACCCGCGCGCACGCCCAACCAGTCGAAGAAGTGATAGTCGAGGTAGAACCAGTCGAAACGCGTGCGGTAGGCGCCGAGCGGACCGAGGTCGTAGGTGAACAGCTGGATCCCGACGCGCATTCGGTCCGTCAGCTCCTTGCTGAAGTTGATGCCAACTTCACTAAACTCGAAGCTGCCGTCCTTGGAATTCGCCAAGTAGTTGTTGGCCGTGCTCTTGATGAAGCCTTGGCTCACGAAGCCATGCACCTCGACGGGCAGCACATTCGGGGTCGACGAGTCTGCGTCGTCAGCGCGCGCTGCCCGCGCGGCTACCCCCATGGCAAGAGGCAGTGCGATGCATAGCCCGCAATACCGAACCACCCGTCTTCCGATTGACGCTCGACGCGCATGAGATCCCACTTTGAGAGTGTCCGACGGCGGCTTCAGCCGCGTCAAGTCTTCGGCGAGCGGACCTGCGGCAACCAACCGCTCGGGGGTGCCAGATCCCTGACAGTCCGCGATTCAGTACATCGAACTACATAGCCACTGTCGCTGCCACGCTGCGAGGCTGACGCTGCGCCTGCCACTCGGCGGTGCGGTATCTCGGAACCACAGCACGGCGGAAATCGCCGCTCAGTTTCTCGGCAAAACCGCGTGCACTTATGCAACACCCCCTGCGCTGCAAAATGGCTAGAGACTCTCACTCGCATCGGCACTCGAGGGTTAGAACAAACACATTTGCGTCACAATCTCTGGCCGAGGCCGACGGCTCTCACAGACCTTACTGCTGGTCAGTGACGCGTGCGAAACCCGCGAGGGCAAAGACAACCACACGACCGCGCGGCTCGATGCGTGTTAGGTTGGCTGGATCGCCTTCGGGGAGAAACTTCGATGCAACTGTCAGGCGCGCGCGAAACAATCCTAGTCGTCGACGACGAGCCCCAGGTGCTGGTGGCGCTCGAAGATCTATTGTCCGACGAATTTTTAGTCCTGAAGTCGGAGTCGGCGGAGCGCGCGTTGCATCTCGTCGAACGAGAGCCAGACATCGCCGTCGTCATCTCCGACCAACGCATGCCACGCATGCACGGCGACGAGCTATTCAAGAATCTACGCGCGCGCTTCAGCGCGGAGCGCATTCTGGCGACTGGGTTCGCGGATTTGACGGCAGTGATCCGCGCCGTCAACGACGGTCAGATCTTCGCTTACGTCACGAAACCCTGGGACCCCGATGACCTGCGGTTGAAGACGCAGCGTGCAGCCGAGCACTTCCGGCTCAGCCGCGACCTCGCCCAGGAACGGAAGCTGCTCGAAGATCTGATGAACAGCATGCCCGACGCGATCTACTTCAAGGATCTGGACTTGAATTTTCAGCGCGTAAATCAGGGCCTGCTACGCATCCTAGGCGCACCCAGCGCCGCCGGCGTCGTGGACCGCAAGCTCTCGGAGCTTTTCCAGGACCCGGCGCTCGCCCGCGTGATCGAAGCAGAAGAGTACGCGTTACTGCGCGACAACCTGGCCTCGTCCGACCGCATCACGCACGTGTCCGTCGCCGGTCAACGGCGTTCGTTTTCCACGACCAAAGCGCCTATCCGCGATCACACGGGAGCTCCCGTCGGCTTGGTCGGCATCGCGCGAGACGTGACGAGCCGCATCGAAACGGAAGAAGCGCTGCGCAGCCGCGAGGAGCAACTGAGGCTCACCTTTCTAGCCTCCAGCGCAGGCTTATTCGATTGGGATCTACTCACTGGCAAGGTCGAATATTCGCCCAGCATGTCCATGATGGTCGCTGGTGGCGCGAGCGGCATGAGCGCACGCGCCGACTTCGAGTCCCGGGTGCACGCCGACGATATCGGGGGGCTGCGCGAAGCGCTGGACAAGCACCTGACCGAACGAGTCCCGG
>DATHOI010000097.1:0-8546 GCA_035485095.1 Polyangiaceae bacterium
CTGAAGCAACACGTCGCTGGGCATTGGGCTCGATAGCGCTCGGCGAAATACTTCCAATTTTCCTCGAGGCGGCGCCAGTCTTTTTGGAAGGCCGCTCGAGCCAGCGCTGCGCGACCCGCACCTCGAGCAGCGGGCGCTCGCCGAGCTCCGCGTTTTGGCGAGGCTTTCGCGAGATGCTATAGCGCCGGAATGTTCGCGTGGATCCCCGGCGGCAAGAGCGGTCGCGTGATTGCGATTGCGGTCGCGGCCGGGCTGTCCCTGGGGTTTCTGCTCGTGCCGCGCGCAGAGAGCCCGGACGACCCGAAGGAACCGCTGCCGGAGGTCGTCCTGCTGCGCCAAAAATTGGTCAGCGACAACGGCGCTCAAAAGGTCGCCCTGGAACGCGTCAGGCGCTACGCCGCGGGCAAGCTCAGTCTGGAGCTACCTGACGGCAAGCGGCGAGAAATCTTCGTCGGCGAGCTCGGCGGTGAGATCGACAAGGTGCGCTTGGCCGCGCTCGTGCACGACACTCAAGACCGAACGAGCGTGTTGCTCCGCAGTTACCATGCGCAGCGCCGAAGCGATGCCATTGCACTGCCCGTGCCCGTAACGCTCGACCGAGAGCGCGCTGAAAAGGCGCTCTTGACGCTGAAGGACGAGCTCGATCGCCTGCCGGTCGATGCGCGACTCGATCTGGACGCGCGCAAGCTCGTGCCGGAGCAAAACGGGCGGCTGCTGGACGTAGACGCCACGCTGGGCGCGATCGAGGATGCACTCGGCCGTGGTGAGTCCAAGGTCAGCGTCGCCTTCGAGGAGCGCAGACCGAAGCGCGTCGGCAGTGAGCTCGGCGCGGTTCAGTTCGATGAAATTTTGGGCTACTTCGAGACCCACTACGACCGGTCGTCGAAGTTTCTGGCGCGCAGCTACAACTTGCGCTTGGCCGCCTCCAAGCTCGACGGGCACGTGCTCTTGCCCGGAGAAACTTTTGATTTCAACGACACCGTCGGACCACGTGACGAGGCCAACGGCTACAAAGTGGCCAAGGTCATCGCCGAAGGCGAGCTCGTCGACGGCATCGGCGGCGGCACCTGCCAGATCTCCGGCACGCTGCACGGAGCTTCGTTTTTTGCGGGGCTCGACATCGTCGAGCGCTACCCGCACACGCGCCCGAGCGGTTACATCAAGATGGGTATGGACGCGACCGTCGTGTATCCGACCATCAACTTCAGGATTCGAAATTCATTTCCGTTTCCGGTCGTGCTGCACGAGACAGTGAAGAACGGCACCGTGCGCGCAGAGATCCTCGGACCCAGGCGCACGCGCACCGTCACTTTGATTCGGCGCATCGACGCGGCCATCCCGTTCGAAGAAGTGGAGCGCCCGGACAAGGATTTGCCGAACGGGCTGCGCGTGCTCGGTCAGCGCGGCGTGCCAGGCTTCAAGCTGCGGCGCTATCGCATCATCCGTGAGGGTGATTACGCGGTGCGCGAGCGCTGGGACGACACTTACCCACCCACGTCGCAGATCGTGCGCGTCGGCGCGGGCGACATGGCGAAGGACTCGGTGAAGGCCCAAGACGACCAGCACCCGGAGTACGTGGCCGACGAACTGCTGGTCACGACCCAGGGCCCGAAACTCGACGCTGCCGACGCCGACGAGGACGGAAAGAAGGACGACGACACCGCGGACCGCGGCGGAGTCATGCGAGAATCCCGCGAGCCCGGAAAATATGGAACGGCGGGCTGGACGGAAGAGGCAGGAATGCCCTATTGGCGAAGTGGGCAAACGAGACCCGATTCGGACCCGGAAACCGGCCCGAGCCGAGACTCCAAGCCGCGGAAGCGAAAAGGGAAAAAGGCCAAAGGATGACCCTGGCGGAGCCCCGAGCTTGACTCAAACCGAGACCTGCGCGAAGACCCCCGGCTCGGAGAGGGCGGTGGACGGTTTCGATGCCGTCGTACCCGACCGATGCCGGCTGGCCGGTGCATTGGAAAAACATGAACCAAACAGAACCTGTCGTTAGCAGTCCCCGCAAACCCCCAGAAGAAAACGGCTCGTCGCAACGAGCGGCGGACTGGGAGAACCCACGCGTTGCGTCAATCTTGTCCGCGGCAGCCAAGTGCTTCGCGCGCAAAGGCTTCACGGCCACGACGCTGGCAGAGATAGGCAAAGAGCTCGGGCTCCGAAAGAGCATCGTGCACTACTACTTCGCCAGCAAAGCAGCGCTGATTCACGAAGTGCAGAGCTTCACGTATCACCGCTACTTGGACCGTCTCAAGGAGGCCACGCAGAACGGCGACGGCTCGACCTCGCAGGCGATGGAAGCCCTGAAGGCGCTCTGGGAAGCGATCCAGAACAACAAGACCGGCACCGGCCTCAATATCGAGGTCTGGAGCGCGGCACGCCGCGATCCAGAGCTCAAGCGGCGAGCCGCTGGCCTCCAGCGCGATGCCCGTCAGGTCATCCGCGAAGCCATGGGCCCGGCAGCAGCCAAGGGCGGCGTGAACCGCTCGGAAGCGCTGGCGACCCTGTCGCTCGCGGTGCTGAACGGTCTGTCCGTGACGGAATACCTCGAAGGCGACGAGACGCGCGCCCGCGAAGCCTACGAGACCTTCCTGCAGCTCCTGCGGCTCGGGCTCGAGTCCTCGCAAGCTCCGTCCTGAGCCGCCCCCGCGGCGCTTCGTTCGGGGTTTGATCTGATTTGAACTTACCCCGCGGAAGATGCATTCTTCCGGCACGTTGCGCCGCGCGAGCTGCTTTCTGAACTGGTCCCGCATCGCGCTGTTGGGTGCCGCGCTCGGCGCCGTGCTCCCGACCCAAGCCAGCGCTCGGTTGGCTCGGCGCGCCCCGCTCGAGCTCAACGTGCTCGGGCCCGCGCGCGCGCTGACGGACAGCGCTTGGCTGATGGATCGCGTCGGCAAGAATCGGCGCTTCGATCTGGGCGGTGAGCCGCTTCTGACCTTGCTCGACCACTACTTCGAGCCAGGTCGCGATCGCCCGCCGGAGTGGCAGAGCTTCTGGCACGGTCGTTACGGGCGAAACAACTTTCAGCTGCACCCCAAGCTGCTGTGGTCGGGCAGCCCGAGCGGCGAAACCGACGGCGCCAACGAAACGCGCTGGAGCGACGCGGTCGACGATTGGTTCCCGCTCGAGCTCCGGGAGCTGAACACCACGCAGCCGTTCGATGTCTCTCGCGCCGAGGTGTTACCGGATTGGTCGCTCGACGTGGGGGCGCCCGAACCGGAGTTCGCCAACGTGAGCCAGCGCAAGTATTGCCCGCGCTGGAAGGCGCCACACGCGGTGTCGGTCGCGCGCTACGACGGCGCGGAGTGGGTACGGCAACCACTGGTCGATTGCGAAGGCGGCATCGCGCCGGACGCGCTCGACAAGTTGAGCGTGCTCGCGCGGCCACCCGCCACGCCCAAGCCGGAGATGCCGCTGCCGCTGGAGCCAGCTGACGACGCGCCGAGTGGCGAGTGGCTGCCAAAGGTGAAATTACTGCACCCGCGCGTGATTTGGGCGGTGGAGAAAATCGCGGAAGCCTTCCCCAACCGCACGATTTTCATCATGAGCGGTTACCGGCGCGACGCGCACGGCAGCTACCACCAAAAAGGGCGCGCGCTCGACCTGTACGTCACGGGCGTGAGCAACACAGACTTGTTTCGCTTTTGCCGCACGCTTAACGACGTCGGCTGCGGCTTTTACCCGAACAACAAATTCGTGCACGTGGACGTGCGCCCCTTCGGCACGCACCGCGTGGCTTGGGTCGACGTGTCGGCACCGGGTGAGCCCTCGCAATATGTGATGAGCTGGCCGGGCGTGCTCGGCTCGAGTGAGCTCAGCGCGGGCGCGACGGCGGAATAGCGCGTACCTCGCGGAGTGCGCCCTCCGCGGCTTCGACCGTGATCACGCCGGCCGTGGCCATACGCGCGGCCACGAGCTCCACTTCGTCCCCGAGCGCGCCGGCCGCCGTCGCGACCGAGCGCGCGTGCAGCGACATATGACCGCGCTGAATGCCCTCGGTCGCAAGCGCGCGCAAGGCCGACAAGTTCGAGGCCAAGCCGACGCTCGCCGCCACCATGGCCAGCTCATCCGCGGATTCTAGACCCAGTAGCTTGAGCGCCATGCGTGCCGTGGGGTGCACGCGGAGCGTGCCTCCCACGGTACCGAGCGCGAGCGGCAGCTCGAGCTCGCCCACCAGATCTTCGCCGTCGCGACGCCAGACTGCGAGCGGCGCGTAGCGTCCAGAGCGCGCGGCGTACGCGTGGGCACCAGCTTCGACGGCGCGAAAGTCATTGCCGGTCGCGAGCACGACCGCGTCGATGCCATTCATAATGCCCTTATTGTGCGTGGTCGCCCGATACGGATCGAGCTCCGCGAAGCGCGATGCGGCGACGATCGCGTCCACGACCTCCAAACCGTCGAGCGGCTCCGTGCGTTCGGAGCTGGGCGGATATTCCACCGGACTCTCGGCGCGCGGCGTGCGCGTGAGCTCGCGCGCATGAACACGACAGGTGGCATGCACGCGGCGGCGGTCGCACAGATTGGACAAGATGCGCAGCCCGAGCTTGCCGTGCGCGATCTCCGCAGTCAGCGGGCCTATCGCCTCGGCGATGGTGTTGACCAGGTTGGCGCCCATCGCGTCGCGGCAATCCACCAGCACGTGCAGGACGATGCAGCGCTGACCGAGATCGCGCACGTCGATCGCGCGCGGGCCGCCGCCCCGCGCCACCAAGTTCGGCACGGCCTTGGTGGCAAGCTCGAGCAAGCGCGGCGCGGCTTCTTCGAGCCGCACCACCGCTGCGCTGGGCTGTTCGACATCGGTGATCTGCACTTGGCCGATCATCAGTGATTCGACGACCTCCGCGCGGAAGCCGCCGCTCTGCCGAACCATGCGCGCCGCGTTCGAGGCTGCGGCGATCACGCTCGGCTCCTCGACGACCATCGGCACTAGGCGATCGACGCCGTTCACGCGCACGTTGAGCGCGATCCCGAATGGCAGCCCGTAGATCCCGAGCACGTTCTCGACGACTTTGTCCGCGGTCGCCGAATCGAGACCGCCTTGCTCGAGCGCGTGCCCGAGCTCCAGCACGTCCACGCCCGCGCGCTCGGACACCACTTGGCGACGCGCTGTGAGACTCAGCTTGTAGAAACCAGGGATCCGCGAACCTTCGGACATACGTCTCTCACGCTTATCATAGCCGGTGCACGCCGCGTGCGCCGAGCGTGAGCTCGAGCCGCCTCAGGCCCAACTCGCGTCCGCGCGCGCCGAATTCGGGTGGCGGCGCGTTCGTGCCGACGTAATAAGCGACATCCCCACCGCCCGCGCCGGCGGGCAAAAAGGCCGCGCCGTGAGCCGCCGCGAGAGCCGCCAGCTCGCCATGCTCGGCCGTAACGATAGGCACGCCCGCTGCTTCACCCAGAGCGCGCAGCGCCGCGACTTGCTGGCCGATGGCGGCCACGAAATCCGCCGCGCTAGCGCGCTGCACGGCATTCAGCGCAGCCTCCGCCGCCGCCGCTTGCGCGTCGAGCCGCGCGCGATGAAGACCCGGATCGCGAGCGGCGAGCTCGCGAATGCGAGCTAAGAACTCCGCGGTGGAGGCGGCCGCGGAGCACGCCCAGACTTCGACGTAGAGCGCGTTCGGCAAATGTAGGCTGCGGAGCTCGAGCTCCCCCGCGACGCGACGCGCCGAAAGCACGCCGCCGTGAGCGCTGGCCGCGACGTCCACACCGCTGCCGCCGCCTTGCGCGGCGCGATGAGCGACGAGCGCGCGCTGGTAAACGCGCGCGCACAGTGCGTCGTCGGCTAGGTCCGGTTCGGCGTCGAGCTCGAGCGCGGCCAACGAAGCCACGACGATCGCAGCACTCGAACCGAGCCCGAGCTTCTGAGCGCCTTCACGCAGCTCGCTCGCGTCGAACCACGGCGCGGCGCGCTCGCCGAGCGCCGCCAAGACCTCTGGGGCCTGAAAATTGGCTGGTTTAGCGCTATCTGCGAGCACGTAGCGGTCAACGGCGGCGACCAGCGCCGGCGCACCTGACAGCACCGCGTACGCTCCGGACAGGACCAATTTTCCCGGAGCGCGCGCGCGGCTCATGGCTCGACCCCATGCGCATCCGGACCCGCTCCGGAGCGCAAGACGGAGGAAACGCCGTCTAGCTTGGCGAGCTCGCGCTCGAGCTCACCGGCAGCGCTTGGCTCGACCAACACTTTGACGTGCGGACCTGCGTCCATCGTGAAATAGGCACGCCCACCGCTGGCGCGGAAAGCGCGCACGCGCTCCATGACACGCAGCGTCGCCGGCGCGAAGTAGATCAAGGCCGGGCGCGCGGCGAACATCGACGCGTGCATCAGGAGCGCGCTGTGCTCCATGGCCGGGCCGAGTGCATCCAGATCCGACGTCTCGACCGCGCGCCGCACCTCGGCATACACGGCGGGCGCCGCGGCGACCCAGGCGGGGTAGTACGGGCTCGTGTCTTGCGTGTGTGTCATGCCGTCGGTCGACGCGGTCGCTTTGGGGCCTGAAACGGTGACCGCGATCAGCATTTCGAGCGGGAAATCAGTGCCGCTGCGCACTCGCTCGGCGAATTGTGCACGCGCGCCGAGCGCGACGTAGCCGCCATACACCGAACGCGCTGCGGAAGCCGAAGCGGCCCGAGCCAGCGCACTCACCCGCTCGAGCGACGATTCGAGACCCGCAGCGCGGCTCGCCGCCAGAGCCAAGGCAGCGAAACCGGACGCACTCGAGGCGAGGCCCGCCGCGGTCGGGAAATCATTGACCGACTCGACGTGCGCGCGTTCTTCGATGCCTGCCTCGGCGCGCACCGCGTCGAGCAGCTTCACGACGCGCGCGAGTGGGCGGCCGGAGGCGCGCTCGCCGGCCAAACTGAGCTCGTCCGCGTTGAGTGACGCATCGAAGCGCACGGACGTGGTCGTGCGTAGGGCCGCGAGCGTCAGCGACAGGCTCGGCACCGCGGTGAGATTGCGCAGTGCGTCGGCCTTGCCCCAATATTTGGCCAGCGCGATATTGGAGCACGCGACTGCCTTGCTGAAGCCGCTCATACCAGCACCCGCCGCGCGCGCACGTAGCTACCGAAGCACTCGACGCCGGCCGCGCGCCAAGCGCTCAAAATGGGCTCGGAATCGCCATCGCATAAAGCCACGACCGCCCCGCCCCCGCCCGCGCCCGTGAGCTTTGCGCCGAGCGCGCCAGCGTCGCGCGCCAGCGCGCAGCAGCGCTCGATGCCTTCGGTAGAAACGAACAGACCGCTGAGCAGCATTTGGTTGTAGTTCATCAGCGAGCCCAGCCCGGGCAGATCACCGGCGTCCAGGCAAAGCTTGGCGTTATTTACCAGCGCGCGAATGCCGTCGAGCGCTTTGTCCACGACGGCTGGGCGGCGCTCACGCAGGCGCGCCACGCTTTCGACCATCACTTTGGTGCTAGCCGGCGGCCCCGCGAGACCGACGGCCAAAACCAGATCGCGGCTCAGCGAGATGGCCTGAACTGCCTGCCCTTTCTCGAACAAGATGCAGCCATCATAGGCCGCTGCAGCCGCGTCTACACCGGACGCGTTGCCGTGATAGACGCCTTCCCAGGCTGCGGCTGCGGCCAGCACTCGCAATGGATCGGGATCCTCGCCGAGCGCCGAGAGCGCGGCGCGCGCGATGGCGACGCCCAGCGCCGCGGACGCCCCGAGGCCAGATCCAGGCGGTAGTTCTAGGGTCGCACGCACGGCGAGCGGCCGCGCAGCGAGCGCGCCGAGCAGCGCAGCGAATGCCTGCCCGAGGTCCGAGCCGTCACCTGGCTCGCCAGTACGGTCGCCGACTCGAAGCGCCGCGACCGTAGCGAGCTCCGCGTGTGCTTCGACACCGCGCTCGATTCCGGCGGCAATCGCGGGCACGCCGTAGACGACCGCATGCTCGCCGAGCAGAATGATCTTGCCATTGGCCCGCGCCATGACGCCCCGCTCAGCTCCGGCGCGCGGTGAGCGCTTCGGCTGCGCCGGCAAGCAAGAGCTTGCCCTCGCCGCTCACGCCAGTTTTGATTTCACGCAGCGCTACTGCGGACAATTCGTCGACGCGCGTTTCAATCGCGGCGCGAGCGCCGGACGCTTCCAACACGGCCAGCGCCGCTCGAACCTCTGCGTCAGTTGCGGCCGCGTTGCCGACGGCATGTTTGAGCGTGCGGAGCTCCTTGCCTCGCGCGAGCTTCAGCCCGGCCACCAAGAGCGCGGTGCGCTTGCCGGCGCGCAGATCATTGCCCAGCGGTTTTCCCGTGCGTTTGGGGTCGCCGAAGGCGCTCAGCAAGTCATCGCGAAGCTGAAACGCGACGCCCACGGGCAGCGCAAAGCGGTCCAGCGCACGCAAGGTTCGGGGCCCCGCAGACGCCAGAATCGCGCCCAGCCGCAACGGACCGCGCACGGTGTAGCTGCCGGTCTTGAGCTGATACGCGAGCTCGACGTCGTACTCCCCACCGATCACGTCGAGTTGCTGCCCGGCGATCGCATCGAGCTGCATTTCCGCAAAACAGGCCATGGCAGACAGTGCCACGGAGCCTCTCATCTCCACT
>DATHOI010000098.1:0-15746 GCA_035485095.1 Polyangiaceae bacterium
CACCTTTCGCGCCGCAGCGGTTCAACAGCTCGTCGTGTGGGGCGACCGCGTGGGCTGTGAGGTCGTGCGCGGCAAAGACGGAGCGGACCCCGGTAGCGTCGTGTTCGACGCTATAAAGAAAGCTCAGGAAACAGGCGTGGATGTCGTACTCGCAGACACCGCCGGTCGCTTGCAAACCAAGTCGAACCTCATGGCGGAGATGAAAAAGATCGCCAAGACGGCCGAAAAAGCTCTGGCTGGTGCGCCGCACGAAATATTGCTGGTCATTGACGCGACGAACGGGCAAAACGCTCTCGCTCAGGCAAAAGAATTCAAGGAAGCCCTCCCACTCACCGGCATCGTGCTCACCAAGCTCGACGGCACGGCAAAAGGAGGCGTGGTGCTCGGAATCGCCAACGCGTTGCGTCTTCCAGTTCGTTTCGTCGGCCTCGGTGAACGGCCCGACGATCTCCACGAGTTTGCCCCGGCGGACTTCGTGGAGGCATTACTCGGTCGCGAAGCGGCGGAGTAAGTCAGTGAGAACTCGGTCGCGAGGCCGCCGAATAGTCGTTACTGCGAAACTAGATTTTTTTAGCTTGTTGATTGTAAGAAATTCAGCGTGATATAGTCCCCCGGCGTTTCCGGTTGACGGAATTATCCAATAGTTCCAAGTGGTTGCGGACTCGGCATCCCCCGGTTACCTAAGCGTCGTTCGAAGGGGAAAGCGGAAGAGGCATCGATGAAGTCAAGTCCCATCGGGCTCCTCGTGGCAGTAGCCCTCGGCATATTCCCTGCTCAAAGTTGGGCAGCAGGGAAAGGCCAGGCAGCCGGAAAAGCTGCAGCAGCGAAGGATCCCAAAGGCGCTGCCGATAGTGCAGCTGCGGGCGCCGATGCGGCTCCTGCGGATGCCACTCCCCCCGCGGGAGGTGACGCAGCTGCGGCTGGCGACGCCGCCGCTGATACCGGAGGCGGCGACGACGACAACAACGCAGTGCCTGGAGGCTCGGGCCTCGAGGACATCTGCAAGATCGACCCTGCGGCCTGTCCCAATCTGGACATGGACAAGGAAGCTGCCCGCCCGCTGAAGGAGCAGATCTTCGCGGTGCAGCAGGCATACGCTCTGCGTGTGCGCCGCTTGGAGCTGCAAGGCGGCTGGTCGGTGAGCATGAATGACCAGTTCGTCGGCCACCCGGCCCCCGTACTGGCGCTCAACTATTACATCACGAACGTGCTGGCGATCGGCTTGAACGGTGAGTACTACGCTCCGTTCAACGTCGACCAACAGTTCAACGCCGAGGTTCGGCGCGCAGCGCGTGTGGCCGTGCCCCTCACTGAGTACCAGTGGGGCGCCGCGCTGAATTTCACGTACGTACCCGCGTACGGTAAATTCGCCGGCTTCGGCGACTTCATCTTCCACTACGACGCATACGTGGTGGGTGGCGTGGGCGCGATCAGCGTGCGGCCGATCCCGGTCATCGATCCCGACAACCGCAACTTCGCGTTTCAGCCAAAACTGGCGTTCAATGCGGGCATCGGTCTGCGCATCTTCTTCAACCGCTGGTTCGCAGCGGTGCTCGAAGTACGCGACTACGTCTTCAACGACAAGCTCGAGAACCTGACGGCCTCGAGTGACCCCGTCGTCGCGCAAAACCCGGCGACCTGGTACGGCGAGACGAGCTTGACCAACAACGTGCAAGCGCAAATTGGTGCGGCGATCTTCCTGCCGTTCTCGTTCGACTACCGGTTGCCGAAGTGATGGGCAAAGGGCGAGGCATGACGACCACGAAACAGAAGACCTTCAAGCGGCTGGTGTCCGTGCTGGCCGCAGCGCTCGCGCTGTTCGCCTTTAGCGAGCATGCGCAGGCGCAACAAATCCTGCTCACCGGGCCGCTCGCAGGCGCTCCCGCGGTGCGCAAACTGCGCCTGCACCGCCAGGGGCGCTTCGAGATCGCACCTGTGGTCTCTTTCACCCTGTTGGATGAGTATCAGCGCACCATTTTGCTGGGCGCGCGGCTCAACTACAACTTCACTGACTGGCTCGCGTTCGGTGCTTGGGGTGCCATCGGCAGCGCGATCCGCATCCCGACTTACCTGACTGATCAGGTTCAAAGCGTGAACGCGGACCGTCGGGCCAGTGATCCGAACGGGACATCGCTCGATCGCCGCCTCACGGCGGTGAATCTCGGTCCGGATTTGTCGAAACAGCTCGCCGGAATCGACTGGGTGATTGCACCGCAGCTGACGGCAGTCCCTTTCCGGGGCAAGCTAGCGCTGTTTCAGAGCATCTATCTCGACACGGATCTTTACTTCTTCGGCGGACCGGCTTTCATCGGCATCACCGAGCGTAAGAACTGTGGCGATGGGGGGAGCGACCCCTCTTGTATCGGAAACTACGATACGGCCTCGCGGGTGGCGATCGCACCGACATTCGGCCTTGGGTTTACGTTCTACATCAACAAGTGGAGCGCGTTGGGTTTCGAGTGGCGCGGGCTGCCGTTCTCCTGGAACGCGGGCGGCTTCGACACCGCGGGCGGCGGGAAAGACAACGCCTTCCCGGACAACAAGATCACGAGCGCCGATCGTCAGTTCTCGTTCAATCAGGTGTTGAGCGTCAGCTACAACATCTACCTGCCGTTCCAGTATCGCGTCAGCGAATAGAGTTCGCGCGGGCTTCGCAAAACGCCTCGCCTCACGGTGGGGCGTTTTTCGTTTGTGGTGCCGTTCCGGACGTTGGCCTGACCAAGTCGCGAACGCGCGGCTTGTGAAACCGCGCGCTGATGCAGAGCACGAATTCAACACGCGAGAAGCCCGGTGCGCTTCGATTCAGGGCGCCGCAGAGCACGCCCCGCGAGTGAGGAACGTTCGAGAAACGCCGATCGGCCGGCGCAGGATTCGCCGACGGCCTCCCCCTCTAGCTACGCGCGCCTCCCGTTATTTTCGGCGCGTGAAGCGGGCGGGAGACGAAGACGGCTAACGAGCTTTCTGAACGCGTCCCGCAACCAGGGCAAAGCCCGGCGGGAGAGCCTTCTCGGCGGCCGCCGATAGCTCGCTGGGAATCGCCCAACCGCGATCGGCGAGGCCTTGCGCGATTCGGTTTTGAACGCGACGCGACTCTTCATTCTCCAGCGCGTCGAGCAGGGCAGCCGTGCTCGTTGGGTCGTTTAGCTCGAACAGCGTAGTCGCCGAAGTGAAACGCACGGGCTCACTCATGTCGCGCAGAAAGGGCTCGACCGCGATGCGTACGTCATCGGACTTGTAGGCCTCGAGCGCCTGAATCAGTTGCACCTTGGGCTCGGCGTTGCGCACGTACTCGGTGTCGAATTGATCGAGAATGCTGAGGAGCTCTTGTGCTGCCTGCTCGTCGTCCGTGACGATGGCGCGCAGCACCTTGAGCGGCCAGGTCAGACTTTCGGCCTTCTTGCAGTACTCGCGGATCGGTTCGAGCGCGTCCTCGCCTGCAGCGACGATGCCGTGCATGCACGATTCCTTTTCTTCTTGATCCGTGATCGAAGGATCGAGCACCCAGTCGAAGCGCTTGAGCAGCGCGGTGGCTGCTTGCGCGGTGCCCATTCGCCCGAGCTCTTGGATCGCTTCCTGGCGATCGAAGTTCTGCGACAGCTTGTTGGATAGCAGACGCTCGAGCCGCATGACCTCACGCGGCGAGGTTCGCGGCGGTTGGTCGCTCTTCTTCTTGCCTAGAAAATCGAAAATTCCCATGGATGCTTGGAGCTGCGTTCAGGGCGCATGGATCGCGCCGGGCTCCGGCATATAGCTCGAAACGCAGCAACCTCCCAGCGCGAGGCGTCGCGCCCGAAGAGATTCCGAAAAAGGCTCGCGGCGCTGCCAGAAGCGCAGGCGCAGCGAGCCACAAACCGGACTCAGGATAGCGGGACGGCGATCAGCACCACGGCATTGCCGCGAAGCTGAACTTGGTAGCGCACCGGCCGGCCCTGTTTTTGTGAGGTTTCGGCTTCGCTGGTGCGAATTCGGCCGACGAACGCATCGAAGGTGATGTGGTCGACTGGCTCACCGAGTTGCCGCTTGGCCGCGATGTACTCGTTGTACAAGCGCCGGTAGTACTGATCGGCGCCCTCAGCCGCGAGCGCAGCCGCAGCGCCCGGATCAACCTGACCGGCGGCGCTCTCGTCGACAGCCAACGCTTCCTGAAAATCACGCGCACTCGGACCTTGGGAGGGGCGCCCTTGTTCGTCCGTCGTGTCCTCCGCGACACCCATCAATGCGTTGAGCAGAGAGTTGATACGGAACACGAGGCCGCCGAGCTCGTCGTGCTCGAGCTGGAAGCGAAGATCCGAGTTGCCGTTGATGATGGCCAAGAGTCCGTCTTCGAGCTCCGAAACCGGACCCGAAATGTAGTTGCCGAGCAGGACGCCGCCCACGAGCACGAGCAAGAGGCCCAGACCCGAAACGGCGAATACCGGCCAGAGCAAACCACCCAAGCTGTCGACCAAGGACGCCGGCACGGCGGCCACGATCACGCCTTTGGTGTCACCGTAGCCATCGAGCGGGATCGCCCCGAAGAGCTGCCCACCCGCGGTCGCGTCGACCGTGACGACACCGCCGGAAGTCAGCGCCTGTTTCGCGGCGCCCGTGATGCTGCCTTGCCCTGCCGCGGAAACGACGTCGGCTGGCGCGCCGCTGTCGGCGACCACTTCGACCGCCGGATCACCAACGACCTCCAGGAACAAATTGTGACCGCTGGTCAGATCGCTCGTGCGCGTGAGGCGCTCGTCATTGAGCGGCGTACCCACGACGAGCGCGCCAATCACCGCGCCATTGTCACCACGGAGCGGCGCATAGCTGGTGAGCATCTGCTCTTGGCGCTTGTGGTTCAGCCAAATTGCGCTGGCGGTGTGACCCGTCTTGAGCGATTCAGCGAGCGACGGATACGCCGCCGCAACATTTTCGCCGCGCATCAGGGCCGAGCCGTTACGCCCAACTGCGATGCCCTGGGCATCGACGATCAGCACCAAAGACGGCGCCATCTTGGCGAACATTGGTTCACTGACGGCTGCATCGCGAAGGCGATTGGTCTCTGCGGTTGCGGCTTCGCTACGCGCGTCTGCGGTACCGCTCGCGAGCACGGCGTGCACGGAGGGCGCCGTGGCGTTGCTCTCCAGCCAACGCTCCATGCGCAGCGCGTCCAAGGCGAGCTGTGCATTCGCGGCGCGGAGCGCCTGGGCCACCTCACGTTTGCGTTCGGCCTGATTGGCGACCACGTCTTTCAGTGACGTCGCCAAGAGGACGTACGTCAGCAGGGCGACGACAATCACGATACCGGCGTTTACAATGATGATCTTCCAACGCATCCTGAGGCCCCTTTGGCTCGAGCACCCGGTGAGGGGTCTGGCCGCACTCCAATGAAACGCCCCAGCGGGCGCTTTGGGTCCGACGGTACTACTTGTCTCGTCCGAGCTAAAGCACCGAAAGTCCGGTCCGCGAGCCCAGTAAATGAAGCCCAGCCCAAGCCCAACGCCGCCGAGAACGCTCGCGTTGATCGACGACCCGATCTTCTTGGAGCATCACGCGCCGGCTGGACATCCCGAACGCCCTGAACGCCTACACGCAGCGCGTGCCGCAGTGGCTCGCGCTGACCTCGGCATGCAGCGGTTAGATCTCGCGGCGCGAATCGCCACGAACGACGAGCTAGCGCGCGTACACGGCGAGCGTTACCTGAACGCACTAGGCCAGATGGCCGGCCGCTCTGGCTACTTCGACGCCGACACCTACTATACGGAGAACTCCGTGGCGGCCGCGCGGACCGCAAGCGGCGCGGCGCTCGTTCTTACTGATGCACTGCTCGACGGCCGCGCGGAAGTCGGCATGGCGCTGCTGCGTCCGCCCGGACACCACGCGCGACCTGACGCAGCAATGGGCTTCTGCTTGTTGAACAACGTGGCCGTCGCCGCCGCTCACGCTCGCGCACGCGGTATCGAGCGCGTCGCGATCGTCGACTTCGACGTCCATCACGGCAACGGCACGCAGGAGATTTTCTACGCCGACCCGTCAGTGCTGTACGTCTCGCTGCATCAATTTCCGTTCTACCCCGGCAGCGGCGCGGCCGAAGAAACGGGCCAAGGCCACGGCCACGGCTACACGGTGAACGTCCCGCTCTCAGCGGGCGCAGGCGACGCGGCGTACGGGGCGGCGATCGAGCGAATCGTGGCTCCGGTGTTGGAGACTTATCAGCCGGGCCTACTGCTCTTCAGCGCCGGTTTTGACGCGCATGAGCGCGATCCGCTGGCTCAAATGCAGGTGACCGAGGACGGCTTCCGGAGCCTGGTCCGGCGAACCTTGGCCGCGATCCGGCCGGGTGTCGGTGTGGGGCTCGTGCTCGAGGGCGGCTACGACCTGATCGGGCTCGGTGGCTCGCTCGCCGCGACGCTGGAAGCGCTCGGTGAAGGCGGCTTGAGTCAGATCCCAGGGGCTGCGCTGTGGCGAGCGCACGAACGCGACTTAACGCGCGCGACAGCAGCCGCAGCGGAACTTTGGAAGCTAGGCTAATCTGGATTTGTCTTCCCGAAGCGCAAGCTCGGGTTGCTGAAGCCCCCCGAGGTGAGCTAAGTACCGCCTGCGTCGGCGGTCTGAACTTGGCCCCGACCACCGTACCCCACGGTGGGTGTAGCTCAGTGGTAGAGCACTGGATTGTGGCTCCGGTTGTCGCGGGTTCGATCCCCGTCACTCACCCCGCGGATGATTGGTCGAGAGGCACCCTCCGGGCTGCCTCTCGACGCTTTCGACTCGAACGCCTTGGAACCGCTGACGAAAAGGCGCTGACCTCGAATTGTCGAGTATGATAGCGGCTCGGAGGAATGCTCATGATGAACGCTTGCCCGCGATGGTCCTTTCTGGCGGTTCCGCTCCTAGCGGCCCTCGGCTGCAGTGATCCGGTACCTCCCCCAGCCCAAGGTGCGGTGACGCTGGATCTGTCACAGCCAACGCCGACCGTTTCTGCGATGTCCTGTCCGATAACGAAGCTCTACCAAGTCGGTGCCAAGGACCCGAACACCATGGCCGTACTCGCGCCCACGATGCAGAGCCCGGGCGAGAGCGTGATCAGCGGCGAGAGCGGCTCGACCATCAGCTGTTCCGTGACCGGTGGCGGCGGCAACTTCAGCTTCTCGGGCTCGCTGCACGCATCTACACCTCAGGGTGATCAGATCTTGGTGTCGTTCCAGAACGGTATGATCTCGGGCACGACGGGCACCGCTGACGTGAATGTGTACACGCCGCAACTATCGGCGAACTTTTCAGGCACGGGCTGCACGATCACCGTGCAAAACAACCAGGTCAAAGGCGGCAGCATCTGGGCGACCTTCGCCTGCCCGCAAATCGCCTATCCGCCATCGGGGCTGTGCGGCATCAGCCCCGACAGCACGATCGTATTCGAGAATTGCGTGGGCTCCTGAGCAGAGAGTCCGCCTAGCGCGCGGCAAAAGCCCACCGCGCTACGCAACAACGAAACGCGAGCTCCGACGAGCTCGCGTTTTCGTTTTGTCGTCGTCACGCGGCGCGGCGAGCGCGAGAACGCGAGCTGACGACGCTCAGCCCTTGGGCTCGGGCTTGGGCGCGACGACGCCGGCCGGCGGAGTATCCGCGGTGACGTCAGGGACCGAAGCTTGGGGCGGACGAACGACCGCAGGCGTCGGCAACGTGTCCGATAGGCTGTCGTCGCCGCCCGAGTCGATGCGCACGACGACCGCGGTGATGTTGTCTTCCCCACCGTGCTCGTTGGCGAGCGCGATCAGCTTGCGACACACGTCGCTCAGCTCGGGAGAAGATTGCACGAGCGCCAAGATCTCGTCGTCGTCGATCATGCCGCTCAGGCCGTCGGAACAGAGTAAGTACGAGTCACCGACTTGGGCGTCATCTGCCTGCAGGTCGACGGACACGTGCTCCTGCATGCCGAGCGCGCGCGTGATCACGTTCTTCGGCAACTCACTGCGCTGCTCTTCCGTCAGCTCCGGCATTGCCAGGAGGTAGTCGTTCACGAGCGAGTGATCGCGCGTCATTTGCTTGATCTGGCCACCACGCACTCGGTACGCGCGGCTGTCGCCAACGTGCCCGATGTACATTTTCTTCTTCCGCGGGCTAAATAGGCAGCCGACGACCGTCGTGCCCATGCCGTGGTATTCGCGTGAGCGCGCGCTGCGATCCACGATCTGCCGATTGGCGATGCGGATCCCCGTCAGCAAGCGATTTTCCTCTTCAGACAAGCGGGAGTCGAAGTGAAACGGCCAGGTGAAGTCCTCCGTCGCGGTGGCGCGGAAAAAATCCACGATCGCTTCGGTCGCGAGCTTGCTTGCGACGTCCCCCGCCCGATGGCCACCCATGCCGTCGGCCACGATGTACAGCGTGTGGTCTTCGAGAATCGCGAAGCTGTCTTCGTTGTGGTCTCGTTGCAGACCTACGTCGGTCACGCCAGCCGCTACTGCTCGCATGGATAACTTCCCTGAATCGTTGATCGATTAGCCATGCGGGCCAGACCCTCGCTGAGAGCAACCGAGCCACGATTTCACGGGGCCCCAGGCCTGTCAAGCGACGCACACCGCGACTCGCCGGGGCTCCGGTTCCACAGCTCGCGCTCGTGCTAGCGCTCGCCGAGCCCGACCGCGGCACTTGCCCGCGCCCACAGCGCGTCGCTGATACCGGGCACCGCGCCGACGCCCCACACAAGCCCCACGCACTTCCTCCGCACGAATCGGTCCCCTTCGATCCCAAGCAAACCCCACGCTCCACCGAGGCGAGTCCCACTCGCCGACTCCCAGTGCCTGCCGCGCCGACCGCTCAGATCGCGAGGATTTCCTTTTCCTTGACCTGGATGATGTGGTCGATCGCCTGGCCGGCCTCGGTCATGATCTCCTCGACCTTTTTCTTCGCGCGCTCGACTTCGTCCTCGCTCACGTCCCCGCCCTCTTTGA
The DNA here is from genome assembly GCA_035485095.1 of Polyangiaceae bacterium. Lineage (GTDB taxonomy): Bacteria > Myxococcota_A > Polyangia > Polyangiales > Polyangiaceae > PMG-095. The sequence goes on from DATHOI010000098.1 coordinate 8,919, forward strand.
GCTCCGCCAACATGTCGAGCGCTTCATGACGCGCTTTGCGCACGCTGACCTTGCACTCTTCTCCGTCTTTCTTGGCGATCTTTACTAGATCCTTGCGACGCTCTTCACTCAGCGGCGGAATCGGGATTCGGATCAAGTCACCGTCGACCTGCGGGTTCAAACCGAGATCGGACTCACGCAGCGCCTTCTCGGCAGCTTTGACCTGTGATTTGTCCCACGGCTTGACGGTGAGCAAGCGCGGCTCGGGCACGCTGACCGTTGCCATTTGCCCGAGTGGCGTCGTCTGCCCGTAGTAGTCGACGCGGATCGAATCGAGCATCGATGGATGTGCGCGGCCGGTGCGAAGCTTCGCAGCCTCGCGCCGTAAGGCTTCCTTCGATTTCTCGATTCCCTGGCGCAGCTCGTTCAAAACGTCGTCGATCATCTCGTACCTCTGAAGTAGCGGACAGCCGCTTCTATATCACCAGCTCGAAACTCGGGCGAGGGGGCAGCCGCAGGACGGACCCGGGCCATGCTCGAAGCTCACGGCGAGCGATGCTTCTTTTTTGCGGCGGGGCGGCGCGCGGCTGGCGCGGCACCGGCGTCCTGGGCCGCTGAGCCGGCGTCCGGCGCCCAGAACTGCTTGTCCGCCTCGCGCAACTTGCGCTCGTTCTCTGCTTCGACGACTGCCGCGGCGCTGGCCGCCGCCTCGCGCATGACTTCGTCGGCTTCACGCGTGCGCTTGAACACGTACAGACCGAGTACGCCGAGCATCAGCGAGGCGCCGACGAGCAGGCCTGCCAGCATGCGGCCACGCCCGGAGGGTTGCAGCGTGAGCTCGCCGTCGTCGACGATGCTCGGTGCCATTGGGCGAATCTCGTACAGCACCCGCTCGCGTTGCGCTCGCGCCCATTCGTCGAGGCGCACTAGAGCGTCCGCTAGCTCGGCCACCGACGCGAAACGCTTCTTCGGATCGCGCGAACAGGCGCGCTCGAACCAAGCGTCGAACGACTTGGGCAACGACGGTTGAATCTGCGAGGGCACGGGCATGGGAGCGGCGCAAACCTTGAGCACGACGTCGCCAATGGCGTCGCCTTCGAACGGCACTCGCCCGCAAGCGGCCGAGAACGCGCACGCACCGAGCGACCAAATGTCGGAGGCTTTGCTGACCGGAGCGCTCGACGTCAGCGCCTCTGGGCTCATGTAGTGCGGCGTACCGAGGACCATGCCCGCTTGAGTTGCCGACGCGCCACTCGCAGCTTCATCGTGGACCATTTTGGCAATGCCGAAATCCACGAGTTTTACTGAGTAACCGCGGGTGCCAGCTTCGCTGTCCTTGGCCAAGAAGATATTGTCCGGCTTCAGATCGCGATGAACGATACCGGCTTGGTGTGCGGTGTTCAGTGCGCGCGCCGCTTGCTGGACGATCTCCGCTACCTCGTTCAGAGGCAATTTGCCTCGCCGCGAAATCGCTTGTTCGAGCGATTCCCCCTCGAGGTACTCCATGACGATGTATGGCTGCCCGCCGTCCGTCACGCCGTGATCGTAGACTGCGACTGCGTGACGACTCTTGATTCGCGCTGCGGCTTTCGCCTCGGTATCGAAGCGGCGCAGGGCCTCGGCGCTACCGGCGAGCTTCGGGTGAACGAACTTGATCGCGACGAGCTGGTCGAGCGTTACGTGGCGCCCGGCCCAAACGCTGCCCATGCCGCCCTGTCCGATCAAGCGCTCGACGAGGTAGCGCCCAGCTATCGTCGTGCCCTGAAAGTCCGGGGGGAGCGAGTCGGTCATCGTCTGCCCGCGTTGGAGCGGAGCTCTGAGCTTAGCCCAGAGCGTATGACTTCGATGCCTCGCTCTTACGCGCCCGAGGAAAACGGCCCGAATTTCGAGCGGAACCGACTAAGGTCTTTCTCGATGACCGCCGTTCAAACGAGCTCTGCATGCATTTTCGAGTCGTGAGCTGGAACATCCACAAGGGCATCGGCGGAGTCGACCGCCGTTACCGGCTCGATCGAGTCGTCGAGCTGCTGACGAGCTTGTCCCCCGACGTGGCTTTGCTGCAAGAGGTCGCAGAAGACATGCCTCGTTCGCATTTTCATCATCAACCGTCCGCGCTCGCCGAAGCGCTCGGGATGCCACACGTTGCGTTCGGCCCAGAGCATCGCTTTCGCATGGGCGGTTACGGAAACGCTATCTTGAGTCGCTGGCCACTCAGCGATCCGAGCCGCATCGATCTCACGATCGGCTCGAAAAAAAAGCGCGGCGCAATGACGGCGCGCGCGCACGTGAAGACGGATCAGCACACGCGCAGCGTGGTGCTCGTCAACATGCATCTCGGTTTGGTCGGGTCGGAACGCGGCCTGCAGCTCGAACGTTTCTTGGCGTCGCATCCGTTCGCGCATTTACAACGCAAGACGCCGATCGTGCTCGGGGGCGACCTGAATGATCTGTGGGGTTCGCTGGGACCACGCTACCTCGTCCCTGCGGGCTTTGCGCGCTGCGGTTCCCTGATCAACACCTTCCCCGCCGCGCTGCCGATGCGGCCGCTGGATGGCGTTTTCGTGCGTGGTGAGGTGCAGGCGCGCCACATCAGCGTGCCGCGCTCCAAGCTCGCCAAGCAGGCTTCCGATCACCTGCCATTGGTGGCGGATCTGGATTTGATTGCGGTGTAGTCTCGGCGCTCTACAGCGCCGGAGCGAAAATCCCATGCCCAAATCCACAGCACTGACCGCACGCCCCGAGTGGCAGACCCTGCAAGCTCACTACGAGGCAACGAAGAACCAGCATCTGCGCGATCTGTTCGCCGCGGATCCGAAGCGCGCGGAGCGTTTCCAGGTCGAGGCGCTCGGTATCTACCTCGACTATTCCAAGAATCGAATCACGGACGAGACGGTCAAGGCGTTGCTCGCGCTGACGGAAGCCGTCGGCCTGCGTCAGAAAATCGACGCCATGTTTCGCGGCGAGAAGATCAACACGACCGAGGGCCGCGCGGTGCTGCACACGGCTTTGCGCGCGCCAAAGGGCGCGACCGTCCTGGTCGACGGCAAGAATGTCGTGCCCGAAGTGCACGACGTGCTGGCCAAGATGGCTCAATTCTGCGAGCGCGTGCGCAGCGGCGCTTGGAAGGGACACACTGGCAAGGCGATCAAGAACGTCGTCAACATCGGCATCGGCGGCTCGGATCTCGGTCCGTACATGGCGACCGAGGCGCTTCGTTTCTACAGCGCGCGGCACCTCACGTTTCGCTTCGTCTCCAACGTCGACGCGACGGACTTCGCCGAGGCCACGCACGATCTGAACCCGGAAGAGACGCTGTTCATCGTCTGTTCGAAAACCTTCACCACGCTCGAGACGCTGGGCAACGCGCGTACTGCTCGCGATTTCTTGCTCGCCAAGCTGAAGGACCCCGAGGCGGTCAAGAAGCACTTCGTGGCCGTCTCGACCAACGCGGAGGAGGTCGCCAAATTCGGCATCGACACCGCGAACATGTTCGGCTTCTGGGACTGGGTCGGAGGGCGCTACTCGTATGATTCGGCGGTCGGCCTCGCGCTGATGCTGGCCATCGGCAGCGACGCATTCGGCGAGATGCTCTCGGGCTTCCACGCCATGGATGAGCACTTCAAGTCTGCGCCGTTCGCTCAGAATCTGCCGGTTCTGCTCGGGTTACTGGGCATTTGGTACAATGATTTTTACGGCGCGGAGACCGTCGCGGTCTTGCCCTACGATCAATACCTGGCGCGCTTCAGCGCGTACTTGCAGCAGCTCGACATGGAATCGAACGGCAAGTCTGTCACCCTTGAGGGTGATAGAACCGCCGTGCAAACCGGGCCCATCGTTTGGGGGCAGCCAGGCACGAACGGGCAACACGCATTCTACCAATTGATTCATCAGGGCACGAAGCTCATCCCCTGTGACTTCATCGGCTTTTCACAGACGTTGAACCCGATCGGGTCGCACCATGATTTGCTGATGGCGAACTTCTTCGCACAAACCGAAGCACTCGCGTTCGGCAAGACCGAAGCGGAAGTGGCGGCGGAGGGCGCCCCGCCCGCGCTCGTCCCGCACAAGAGCTTCCCCGGCAACCGGCCAACCAACACGCTGCTCTGTGACCGCCTGACGCCGAGCATGCTCGGCAAGCTGGTCGCGCTGTACGAGCACAAGATCTTCGTGCAAGGCGTGGTCTGGGGCATCAACTCCTTCGACCAGTGGGGCGTGGAGCTCGGCAAAGTGCTGGCCAAGCGTATCGCGAGCGAGCTCGAGAGCAAGAGCGAGCCCACGCTGTCGCACGACGCTTCGACCAACGCGTTGATCAAGCGCTACCGCGCGGCTCGGCGCGGCTGAGTCGGACCAAGTCGGGGCTAGGCGCCCAGCTCTTTCACGATTCGCGCGGCGAGCTCGGCGCCCGCCGCCGGGTCGAGCTTGCCCGCGGGCCAACCGACAGCGAGGCCCGACTGCTCGCTCGGCTTGGGGATGATGTGGAAGTGCACGTGCGCGATGGCTTGGTGCGCGGCGCTCTCGTTGTTCTCCAGCACGTTGTAAGCGCTCGTGCCAGTTAGATGTTTGATCGCGCGACACAAGCGCGGCAGCACCCGTCCGATCGCTGCGGCTGATTCGTCCGAAAGCAGATCGAGCGTCTCGGCGCGTTCCTTTGGCACGACCAACGCGTGGCCGAAGCTGAGCGGCGCAATGTCCAGAAACGCCAGTACGTGCTCGTCCTCGTACAATTTGTGGCACGGGATCTCGCCGCGCAAGATCTTGTCGAATACGGTCTCCGCCATGCGTGCGGTCTTAGCACCGCCGGGTATTGGGGTGCACCGCGCGCGCCGATAGGGCAGATTTGAACGAGTCCCCATGCTGAAAGCGAGCTCGGTTCTCGGAAACAGCCAACGCCTCGACGGCGGCGCCATGTTCGGAAACGCGCCGCGCGCGCTGTGGAGTCGTTGGGCCCCGCCCGACGAGGCCGGTCGCGTCGCGCTCGCCTGTCGCGCGCTCTTGGTCGAAGACGGTACGCGGCGAATACTATTCGAAACCGGCATCGGCACTTTCTTCGCGCCCGAGCTGCGCGAGCGCTACGGCGTCGTGGAGTCCGAGCACGTGCTACTCGCCTCGCTCGCCGAGCTCGGCTTGAAGGACTCGGACATCGATCTGGTCGTGCTGAGCCATTTGCATTTCGATCACGCGGGCGGCCTCTTGGCGCCCTTCCGTGCGGGCAGCGCAGCGGAGCTGCTATTTCCGCGCGCAGAGTTCGTAGTCGGGCAGCGCGCCTTCGAGCGCGCAGTACACCCGCATCTGCGCGACCGCGCGTCGTACATTCCGGAGCTCCCCGCGCTCCTCCGGGCAACCGGGCGGCTCACGCTGATCGATGCCAAGACTGACCTGCGAGCTTTGCTCGGTCCGAGCATCCAGCTCGTCGAGACGTCGGGGCACACGCCGGGCATGCTTCACGCGCGCATTGCGGGACAACGTGCCCGCCTATTCTTCGCGGCCGATCTGGTGCCGGGGCGAGCCTGGGTCCACTTGCCCATCACCATGGGCTACGATCGCAACGCGGAGCAGTTGGTCGATGAAAAAGCGGCGCTTTTTGGCGACTTCGCGAGTCGTGGCGAGTATTTGTTCTTCACTCACGACCCCGACGTGGCCGCGGCTCGCGTCACGGAAAGCGCGGGCCGCTTCAAGCCCAGCCACGAGCTTGCCACCTTCACCGCCTGGGATTTGGATGCGGCGAGCTCGCCTGCTTAGGCTAGGCGCCACCCCGAGCGCGACGACGCGCCAAGAGCAACACCCCGAGCAAAAGCGACGCGAACGCCCGCGACGCCGCCGAGCGCCGACCGAGCGAGCACGAACAACCGCCGTTGTCCGCCGAAGTACTCGCTCCCGCGGCGCCGGCGCCAGACGCCTCTGCGCTACCGCCGGTGCCAACCGAAGCGCCGCCGGAGCTGGTTTGGCCTGCGCCGGATGAGGTGAAGGCGCCACCGGCACCCGCCGTCGAGACCATACCGCCCGCGCCGCCGGACGTGCTCGAGCCACCGCCGGTGCCTGCAGGAGGGACGAACACCGGCATGCTGGGGTCAGCCGTGATCTTCAGATCCGCGCAATGACGATAGAAATAGCCGCCGCCGGGGCCAGTGTCTGGAGGTATGGCGGTGTTGAACGGATGGCCCTCCATGAACTCGACCACCTGCAACGTGCATTTGGCGCAATTGACGTTGGGCAGCGTGATGTTCGTCTGAAACATCTGCGGCATGGTGCCGTCGTGTTGCAGGAGGTGGTCCCCGAGCACGGGAAATACCGCGGGATCTTCATACACTGCGGAGGCCGAGATGCCGGACGGCTTGCCGGTGGGCGGCAAAATCATGCCGTTCGCGTCCTTCACTACGTCGTCGACTGGCAGCTCCGACACGGAGTCGATCGCCAGCGCAACGCGATAAAAACCGGTGTGCGGCACGAACTCGTCTATCTGCAAGGTGAGCGCGTGGCCGCCTTGCACCGGAGTGATCACGCCGGACGCCGTGCCCACTCCGCAAGGCGGAGAGCTCATACCGCCGTCGGTGGTGGTGGTGTTCGGCGTCGGCGCGTCCAAATTGAAGTGTGCCTGGGCACTCGCAGACACGCATAGCAGGGGGAAGCTGAGGACCAGCAAGAGCTTCTTCATCTCGAACCTCCAAGAAGGTACCGCGACTCAGGTACGGTGAGGGCAAGGGCGCGGTGCGACGCACGGCGCGGCCTGCTGATCTTATCGAGTTTTGGGAGGTTGCCCACTGCTATCGTCGGCTGCAACGCTCGTCGTCGCAGTCGCCGCCTCGGGGCGAATGCCGGCATCCCACAAGGCGAGCAGGTATTCACCGAGTA
>DATHOI010000099.1:0-9968 GCA_035485095.1 Polyangiaceae bacterium
CTCGAGCGCGCGTGACGCCGCGCCTCACTTGTTGGTCACGCCGCCCAACTACACCTTGGTCGACGCGGGCTGGGATAGACCCATTCGCGTCTTGCCCGCCGCCACGCCCGGGCCACGGGCGCTCGTCTACTTGCACGGCTATTGCGGGGACGTCAACGCGCCGGGCGCCTTCGTGCCCGCTGCGGCCGCGCATGGCACGTTGCTCGCGCTGCTCGGCGACCAACCGTGCAAGGACAAACCCGGACGCTTCAAGTGGAGCAACGACATCCATGGCCTGGACGAGCGCATCAAGCGCGCGATCGGGCTCGTGAACCACTCGCTGAAGCTCGGGCTCGATCCAAAAGACATCACGCTGTTCGGCTATTCTCAGGGCGCGGTGCGCGCCGAGTCGCTCGCGCGCTACTATTCGAGGCGCTACCCGCGTGTCATTTTGGGTGGGCCGCCGCGGCGCCCGAAGCCGCAGCACTTCAACGGCGTGCGTGCGATCGCGGTGTTCGGCGGCGAGAAGGAAGACACTCACGACATGCAGGGCGGCGCAGACGACATGATCGCGGCCGGGCTGCAGGCACATTTTTTCTTACTACCCGGCGTCGATCACGGCGACTTCGGCGGTGAGGTCGAGGGCAATCGCTCCATCGGAGAGGTGCTCGCGTTCGTCACGCAAGACGCCGAGCGCTCAGCCGCGCGGGTATCGTTCGCGGCAGCGCCCAAAGCGGCGCGCTCGACTCCCGCGCCTCCGCCGCATTCACCGTAACGGTCATTTACAACGTGCGCGGAGTAAATTTCGTGCTGGAAAAGAAGTGCTCGTTTCCGGAGCTCGACGCTTTTTAGCTGTTTTGAGCCGGATCCGCGCGTTCGGCCGCCCACCCGATACTGGCCTTCCAGGGGCGCAACGTCTACTCTTCCCCGCCCATGGGAATGATCGTGGTCTGCCAGTCGTGCGGCTCGCGCCGAACGTTGCCGACGACGCTCTACGACTCGAAGGTCCGTGGGCGCGTGGTCAACATTCCGTGCAAGTCGTGCGGCACGGCCATCGTGGTCGACGGCACGATTCCGCCACCTGCCACGGGCGAGCTCGATGACGAAGACATACGCATTCCGGCACAGCCGCGACTGCCGAGCGAGCATGACATCGTTCACACGCCGTCGGTTTCGGCAGAGCTCGGCTCGGCGACTACCCCCTCGCCGCCCGGTCCGGACGCCCGAGCCAAACCGCGACAGAAACAGATCAGTCACGTCGACGGACCGATTTCCGAGCGCGGGCCGAGCGCGCGCATCGGGCGCTACGCGCTGTTCGAGCAGTTCGCCGCGGGCGGCATGGCGACCGTGCATTTTGGCCGACTCGACGGCGCGGGCGGCTTCTCGCGCGTGGTCGCGATCAAGCGTCTCTTGCCGCACTTGGTTCAAAACCGCGAGTTCACGGAAATGCTGCTCAACGAAGCGCGGCTCGCAGCGCGCGTGCGGCACCCGAACGTCGTGGCCACGCTCGACGTGGTGGCCTCCAAGGGCGACGTGCTGCTCGTGCTCGACTACGTCGAAGGCGAGGCGCTGAGCACGCTGTGCCGCTCACAAGCCAAAGAGAAGAAAGAGTTCGTACCGATTCCGATCGCGGTCGGCATCATGCAAGACGTCTTGCATGGCTTGTCGGCGATCCACGAAGCGGTCGACGAAAAGGGCCGACCGCTCGACCTAGTACACCGTGATATTTCGCCACCGAACGTGCTCGTGGGCGTCGACGGCGTGGCGCGCGTGCTGGATTTCGGCATCGCCAAAGCGCTGCAACATCTGGACGAATCACTGAGCGGGCGCCGCATGGGCAAGATGGGCTACATGTCGCCCGAGCAAATTCGGGGGGAACGGCTCACGCAGCGCTCGGACGTGTTTTCGGCGGGCATCGTGTTTTGGGAGCTGCTGGCGATGCGCCGGCTGTTCCCAGCCGATCAACCCGAGGAGCGCATCGAGAGTATTTTGCGCGGCGCCTACCCGCGACCGAGCCAATTGCGACCCGAGCTGCCACCCGAGCTCGACGAGGTCGTGATGCGCGCGCTCGAGTTGTCACCCAACGCGCGTTTTGCGACCATCACCGAGTTCTCGAAGGCGCTCGAGCCGGCCGCACGCGCCGCATCGCGTCGCGAAATTAGTGACTGGGTGAGTGAGCTCGCGCGCGAGGCACTGAGCGAGCGAACACGCATGGTGGCGCGCTTGGAGAACTGGGCCGGTGGCCCGCAGATCCCGCTCAGTTCGAGCCCATTTGCTTCCGAGCTCCCAGTGCCGACTCCCGTCGCGGCTCCGGTCGAGGAAAAAGAACACATCTCGACCGCGCTGAAAGACAGCCTAGCCACGAACTCCGCGGCGATCGCGAAGGCAAGCGCCAACGCCAACCGACCCGCCAAAGGGCTGAGCAAGATTTGGATCCTGCTGGCGATCTTGATTGCCGGCATCGTCGGCTACATCGCCCACCGGTGAGGCTCCGGCGCGCGACTGGGGCGTGTTGAACCACCCCCAACATCTGAACCGAACCGCGAGCGCACAAATGGCGCTGCGCGCGGCGCCCGTTACCAGCCGCCTTGATCGTCCTTCTTCTTCGGCTTCACGGCGGCAGCGGGCGCAGCAGCGGCCGGAGCAGCAGCGGCGGGTGTCGCGGCGGGCGCGACCGCAGCAGGCTCTGCAGGCGTCGCTGCAGCGGCAGGCGCTTCAGCGCCTGCCTTGTCACTGGCCCCGGTGGGCTGCGCGGCGGGCGCGCTGGCGGCCGGTTCGGGCCCCACATCATCGCTCTTCTTCGGGCACGCCGAGAGCAAAGCTATCAAGCCAAACAGAGCCGAGGCGCGAGTTAGATCGACGAACCGCATGCGGAAATCCTCCGCCGCCGAGCCGAGCACGGCTCACTCGACTTGCAAAGTGAAAAAGCGGAGTGCGTACACGCCGAGCACCATCTTGCCTCACTGCGCCGGGCCGGCGCGTTTAGGCCAGCAAATCTAGGCTCACACCGTCGCGCTGCGGCCGCCGCACGCGCGCCGCGCCGATGCGTTCCAGATGCGCCAGCACCTGCAGCACGCTGGCCTCATCCCACGCGTCAGCGACGATCTGTAGCCCGACCGGCAACCCGAGCCGGTCGGTCCCGACTGGCGCGACGCCCGCGGGCACGCCGGTCACGTTGGCCAGAAATGCGAACCGGCACATCGCGTCGAGCAGCGGCGGGTCGATGAAGCCGGAGCGTGCTTCAGCGTCGGTCACGGGCGGCGCAGTCACGGCCGTTGCAGGCAGCGCCAGCACGTCGACCTGACGGAGCGCGACGGCCAACTCCTCGCGCAGCGCGGAGCGGATGCGCTGCGCGTCGACGTAGTCGTCGGGGCGAAAGGTCTCGAGGCCGGCCAAGAACAGCTGCATGTCGTGGCCGAGCTCGTCGAGGTGGTGCGCGCGAATTTCGGCCATCGCTGCGAAGGCCTCGACGCCGATCGTCAAGTAGCCGATGGGCGCCGCGTAGCGTGCGAGAGCGATCTTGATCGGAACGATCAAGGCGCCTTCGCGCTCGAGCGCGTCGAGCGCTTCTCGACCGGGCCCGGCGATGTCATCAGCGAGCCCGCGCCAGTCGTCTTCGTCGATGCCGATACGCAGGCCGCGCACGCCTCGACCGAGCGCTTCGCTGAAACAGCCTGGAGCCGCGCGCGGCGCGCTCGCCGACGCGGGGTCACCTGCGTCGGGACCGCTGGCGTGCTCCAGGAACAGCGCCAGGTCGCGCGCTGACGTAGCGATCGGACCGAGGTGCACGACTGACGTCGCGCCCGGCAGACCGTGACCGGTCGCGGGAATTCGACCATAGGTCGGCTTCAGGCCGAACACGCCGCACAGCGCGGCGGGGATGCGAATCGAACCGCCGCCGTCGCAGCCGAGCGAGAGCGGCGTCGTGCCGGTCGCGACCGCGACGGCCGAGCCCGTCGAGCTACCGCCGGGCAGGCGCCCGGGATCGTGCGGATTGCGCGGCATGTGCCGCTGCGCGTTGCCGCCCAAGGGTGAGAGCCCGAATTCGGTCATCGGCGTCTGCCCGATCACGATCGCGCCCGCCGCGCGTAGCCGTGCCACGGCGACGGCGTCCACGCTGGCCGGCGCGCGCCGCAAACAGAGCGAGCCCATGCGAGTCACGAACCCGAGCGTGTCGACTTCTTCTTTGACGGCGATTGGCACGCCCTCGAGCGCGCTGCGCGCCGTGCCTGCGGTGAAGCGCTGCGCGCTCTCCTGCGCGGCGACGAGCGCGCGCTCGTCATCGTAACCACACAGCGGCCCGAGCGTTGGTGAGCGAACGCTCAGCGCTCGCGCATGCGCGAGCGCGCGCGTCACGACCGTCACCGGGCTGAGCGCGCCACTCCGGTAGAGCTCGGCAAAGCCGGCGCTCGGTCGTGGCCAAACCGCGGGCTGCGGCAACGGCAGCCCGAGCGACGGCCGTTCGTGACTTTCCCGTGCACGGAGCGGCGCGTGCGAAAAGGGCAACGACGAGCGCGCCTCCTGCCCGAGCGCGCGCAGCGCATCAATCCCAAGCTGCGCTCGAAATAACCGTGTCAACGGCACGCGCGCGGGAGTCTTGCGTACGGCAGTCACGAGCGCGCCCAGCGCGCGGCCGGAAATGCGGCCCAACGGAAGAGTCAACATCGCGGCGCGGATCTAACATCGCTGGCGAGCTGTTGGGCACTTTTCGCTGGGAAAGACCGCTGAACGTTGGCTCATGCCCGGGCGCATACCAAGCGATGTTTCATGCGCATTGCGCTTCGCGCGCGCCGCGCGGTTCGAACGGATTTGAGCCCTAGAAACCTGGGCCAAGCGTTGGTAGTAAAGCTTCCGTGTCAAATTCGGCCAAGTACAACATCCCCGTCGACGAGCTCGCGCTGACCTCGAACTCGATTCGCGACAGCTTCGTCAATCACGTGCAGCACACGCTCGGCAAGCACCCGAGCGCCGCCACGCGGCTCGATCACTTCGTGGCCACCGCGCGGCTGGCGCGCGACCGCATGTTCGATCGCTGGACGCGCACTTGGCAGAAGCGCGAGCGCCAGCAGCCGAAGATCGTCTACTACCTGTCGCTCGAGTTCTTGATCGGGCGGCTGCTGGAAGACGGCCTGGTCAATCTCGGCGTGCTCGAGGAAACGCGCACTGCACTCGCCGAGCTCGGCATCGATTTGCAGCAGGTGCTCGAGCAGGAACCGGATGCGGGTTTGGGCAACGGAGGTCTCGGCCGGCTCGCCGCGTGCTTCATGGACTCCATGGCCACGCTCGGCATCTCGGGCATGGGCTACGGCCTGCGCTACGACTACGGCATCTTCCGCCAAGACATCGTGGGCGGCATGCAGCAAGAATCGCCCGATCAGTGGCTGCAATACGGCAGCCCGTGGGAGGTCGCGCGACCCGAGCGCATGTACAAAGTGCGCTTCGGCGGCCGCGTGATTCAATACACCGGCAGCTCCGGCCGCCTGGTGCACGAGTGGGTCGACACGAGCGACGTGCTCGCGATGGCCTACGACGTGCCCGTACCTGGTTACAAAAACCACGTCGTCAACACGCTCCGCCTGTGGTCCGCCAAAGCCACGCGTGATTTCGACATCGCGTGGTTCAACCGCGGTGACTACATCAAATCAGTCGAGGAAAAGAGCTCGACGGAGAACATCACGCGCGTTCTGTACCCGAATGATCAGCAGCCCGCGGGCAAAGAGCTGCGCCTGAAGCAGGAATATTTCCTGGTCTCGGCCACGCTACAAGACGTGCTCAGCCGGCACCTGCGCTACCACGCGGACCTATACAACCTGCACGAGCAAGCCGTGTTCCAGATGAACGACACTCATCCGGCGCTCGCGGTGGCAGAGCTCATGCGCTTGCTCGTCGACGAGTACGCGATGCCGTGGGACCACGCCTGGTCGTTGGTCAAGCGCTGCTGCGCATACACCAATCACACCATCTTGCCGGAAGCTCTCGAGCGCTGGCCCGTCTGGCTGATGGAGCGCGTGCTGCCGCGCCATTTGGAAATCATCTACGACATCAACTCCGCGTTCCTGGCAGAAGTGAAGAAGCGCTTCCCCGGCGACGACGAACGCTTGCGGCGTGTCTCGATCATCGAGGAGGGACCAGAAAAGCGCGTGCAAATGGCGAACCTCGCCGTGATCGGCAGCATGCGCGTGAACGGCGTGTCGGCGCTGCACTCGCACCTCTTGCGCGAGCACCTGTTTCACGACTTCTACGAGATGGAAGGCGCGAAATTCTGCAATCAAACCAACGGCGTCACGCCCCGCCGCTGGCTCTTGAAGTGCAACCCAGGCCTGTCGCAGCTCATCACCTCGCGTATCGGGGAAGGTTGGGAGACCGATCTCGATCTGCTCACTCAGCTCACTCCTCACGCCACGGACGCAGAGTTCCAAACCGAGTGGCAAGCCATCAAGCGCCAAAACAAGGAGCGCTTGGCCGAGGTGCTCAAGCGCCGTTTCCAGATCGAGCTCGACCCGACGCACTTGATCGACGCGCAGGTCAAGCGCATCCACGAGTACAAGCGCCAATTGCTCAACATCCTGAACGTGGTGTCCTTGTACCTCACGTACAAGAGCAAGCCGCCGTTCGACGTCACGCCGCGCACGTTCTTGTTCGCCGGCAAGGCCGCGCCCGGCTACGACATGGCCAAACGCATCATCCACTTGATCAACTCGGTGGCTCAGGTCGTCAATTCGGACGTCAACGTACGCCAGTACTTGCGCGTCATTTTCGTGCCAAATTACAGCGTTTCGCTGGCTGAAGTGATCATGCCCGCGACCGACGTGTCGGAGCAGATCTCGACCGCCGGCACCGAGGCATCCGGCACTGGCAATATGAAGTTCGCCATGAACGGCGCGCTCACTGTGGGCACGCTGGACGGCGCAAACATCGAAATCAAAGACGCAGTCGGGGAAGCGAACATGTTCTTGTTCGGCCTCACCACCGAGCAAGTCGCGGCCTCCAAAGCCAAGGGCTACAATCCGCAACAGCTTTACTACGCGGATCCGCTACTGCGTTCGGCGCTCGACGCCGTCTCGAGCGGCATCTTCTCGCCCGACGATCCGAATCGCTTCAAGCCAATCGTCGACTCGCTCTTGTACGGCGGCGACACGTACATGGTCCTGGCGGATTTCTTGAGCTACGTGCACTGCCAGCGCAGCGTCGAAGCGGCCTACCACGACCAAGCCGGCTGGACGCGCCGCGCGATCCTCAACGTGGCCAATATGGGCCCGTTTTCGAGCGATCGTACGATCCTCAGCTACGCGCGCGACATCTGGGGCGTGTACGTCCCGCCCCCCGGCTCGCCCCGCTCACTCGTGCCACCCGCGCGCGAGCCGGTGCCACTCTCGTCCGTGGGTGCCCCCCGCCGGTGAAACGCGCTGCGGCGCTGAGGCCTTGCCCCATCCCCGAGTGAGTCGGTTCGGGAAAACGGGGCGAGCTCGAGCTTGAGCTCCGTCGGGGGTTCAAGCCGAGCGCGATCCGCGTCCCCGCGCCTTATTTCTCCTCGAGCAACCCGGAGACCGTGAGCTCGAAGACTGCGGCGACGGAAGCGAGCACGGCCAAGGTTGGATTGGCACGGCGATTTTCGAGCCGATACCAAGTCATGGGTTCGACGCCTGCGGCCTCGCTGGCTTGCTCGATAGTGATGCCGCGCGCGTGACGAAGCTGACGGACTTGCTTGGCCAGCAGCGCGTTGAGCTTGCGAAACCGCGGCGTGTCGCGGTGGTGCAGCGTCGCTGTGGCTCGAGCGGCGACGCCCGTCGTTGTTTTCTTCCGCTTTCGCGGAACGCCACGCATCGCCCGAAGGTCCCGCTGGCAGGCCCACCTCGGAATAACAGATAAGTTATATTGTCAGTCGATTGCTGACGCGCTTCGCTCGATCGCATCGGCCCAGAGGAAGAGGAGCTGGCGCGAGCGGTTTCGCTTGTAACATAAATGTTATGCAGTGAATTTTGTCTGCGATAGGACAAAAGGCGATCGCCTTTCTTATTCACGACATATATGTTATTGTCTATGCGGGGTGACCTTTTCGAGCACCCGAGAAGTGCATGACAATTCAGCCAACATCTGCGGAACTGAATGAGGAATCGTTTGATGCAGAGGGGCGGGTCGAATGGGTCCAAGAGGGAGCCGATCATGAGCTCTGGGTACAACTCGGAGGTCTCGCTGCCGACGCCTTGAGCAAAGAAGACGTCGCTCTACGCGAGGCCCTGCGGAACAGCATCGCGGCGTCGCAATACAAGGAATGCGCGGCAGGGCTCACGTACTGGCTTTTCGAAACGACCCTCGTATTCGTGGTCTTCAAAGCGTGGGCGCCCCATCGATACGTGGAATGGGATTGCACCGGACCCACGAATCGGGTGACCCGCCAAAAAAACCCGATCGATCTCGTTGTAAAGGAGCAGAGCGGACGCGAGCTCGGCATCGAAGCAAAATGGTGGAATTCGCAGCGCGTCGAGCTCTCGCTCGATACGGATGCGAACAAGCTCCTGAACTGGATCGACGAAGGCGCCGAGGGAAAACGCGCCGCGTTCCTACTCGCATTCTGGTGGACTACTGAAGCCTCGCTCTTACACAATCAAAAGGAAGCTCTTGAGTGGTGCAAGCGCAAGGGACGCCAACTCGTCTATCGATCTTCCTTCCCCACGCGCGGTCCGCAAGACGAACGGCGGCGCTTCTTTTTGGATGTGATGGCCGTTCCGGCGATGTCTGATCGCTCTGTTCGATATGACCATCCCTCGAATGCGGCAACTCGATGATCCGCAGCGCAACAATCCTAACCTTCGTCTGTGTTACGGCTTGTAGTCCGAACGGGAAATCTCCGCCATCCGACGCCCGAGGGACAAACAACAATGGCGTCGGAGGTCAATCAGCGGGCACAACCGGTAGTGCGGGTAACGCGGGAATCTCGGGTGGCGGTGCGACTGACGCGGGCTTATCGTCCGACAGCAGCGTCAGTGGCGCCGACGGCAGCCCACCGCGCGGACCAATTCTGTATTGGGACGAACAAGCGGGGACTCAACGATGGCTGGCAACCGGCACCTTTTCAGCAAAGGGGACGGTCACGACTGCCTCAGACAAGACGCTTTCGATTGACATCAACGACTCGAGCGGCGAATCGAACCTTCAGGCATTCATTGAACTGGACGGAGCTGGAGGATTCATGTTCGAGATCTTCGAAGGCGTGTATGCCGTCGGAACCTACGACCGAATCAGATTTGGCACGGAGGGCGTCCCGATCATCGCCCCACAAACTTACGGCGAGCCCACCCGATTTCTGGACGGTGGGGCGATTCAAGAGTTACCTGGGTTCACACTCCTATACGACGGCAAAAGAGTAACGGACGCTGAGGAATTCCAGGCCACTTTTGCTGAGCAAGATTTCTCAATGTTTTCGGTTACGCTTTCGAAATGGGACGCTCAAGCGCGCGTTCTGGAAGCGTCATTTCACGCCGTCGGGGCAGACAATCAAGATCAGACGCTCAATCTTGATGGATCAATCTCGCTGGCCGCGCAGGGCGAACCATGTGACACGGCGATGTTTGCCTGCCAAGCAATGTTCGAGTAGCCGGCGCCGCCAGGATTGCACCCCGACCCGACGATCTATTTCTCCTCGAGCAACTCGGAGACCGTGAGCTCGAAGACTGCGGCAACGGAAGCGAGCACGGCCAAGGTTGGATTGGCTCGGCGATTTTCTAGGCGATACCAAGTCATGGGTTCGACGCCTGCGGCTTCGCTGGCTTGCTCGATAGTGATGCCGCGCGCGTGACGAAGCTGACGGACTTGCTTGGCCAGCAAAGCGTTGAGCTTACGGAACCGCGGCGTGTCACGATGGTGCAGCGTCGCCGTGGCTCGAGCAGCGACGCTGGTCGTTGTTTTCTTCCGCTTTCGCGGAACGCCACGCATCGCCCGAAGGTCCCGCTGGCAGGCCCACCTCGGAATAACAGATAAGTTATATCGTG
>DATHOI010000100.1:0-9094 GCA_035485095.1 Polyangiaceae bacterium
CGGGGACGTCAATTCGCACGGGGCCAGTAATCGAGCTAAAAATGGCTCGGGTGAGCGCGCGCGCTTGCTGCTCAGTGTCAGCGATCACCGGGCCCACGAGGGTGTAGGGAGCTTTCGTCTCGGCCAGTGCAAAACCGCTCATTCTGCCATCCGACTCGCGGCACAGCGCGCTCACGCTCGCTTCACGGTATCGCTCACGCAATAGGGTGGAGCGAGAGCACGAGATGCAGCGTCGCTCGTAGGCGATCACGGTATCGACGTCGGCGATCGATTCGCTGACTTCGCGTGTTGCAGCCGACACCGGCGTACCGACGAACACCGCAACTTCACCGGTCAACTCGAAACCTCGGCTCTCGTACAACGGACGCCCCAGGGCCGTCGCGACCAACCCGATCGTCGTCAATGACCGACGCTCAGCCTCTGCGAGCAACCCATCCAGAATGGTTGCGCCGATGCCTTGCCGCTGAGCGCCCGGCGCGACGACCATTTTCGCGATCGTCGCCGCGTGGGGTGCATAGCCGCCGAGTACCCCTTGCCCGATCAGCTCACCCGCGCGCCGCACACCCAAGACGAAACCTGCGGCATGTAGGACGCGCCAGTCCGACGCGTCATCAGGCCAACCCACGTTCGCCGAAAGTGCGATATTTTCGGGGATTTGCTCAGGATACAGACGTTGAACGACGAGCTCGAATGACATGTTGCGCGGGCCCGCTGCGATTCAAGCACGCAACTCGTTCCTGTGGCACTCGACTTCGTCATTCCCGCTGCCAGTGCGCGGTCTGAATGGCTTCTTCCCAATGTTTGCCATCGAAGGGCTGGAGCTCGAGCTGCGAAAGATCGACGCCGTCGAGGCAGCGGATGTTCACGTCTACTTTGTCGGGATCCGAGCGCGGCGTGTAGAACGCATGAATCCCGCAGTGACGACAGAACTTGTGCTCGGCGACGCCGGTGTTGAAGCGATACGACACGAGCTCCTGTGCGCCGGAAATCAGCTCGAACTGCGACGCTTCGACGATCAGATGCAGGTTGCCCTTCTTGGTGCAGATGGAACAATTGCAGAGCGTCGCGCGCGCGAGGTCGCCCAGCACTCGAAACCGAACCCGTTCGCAGTGGCATGCGCCCGTGTACGTCTGCATTGGACGAGTCTACCAAGGCTCGCCGCTTGCAGCACGCCACGGGCGCATGCTCCACGGTTCATTCCAGGGCCAAAAGCAGCCGTTCGAGGCCGATCGCCCAGCCAACGCCCTCCGCGTAGCGGCCGCCGCCGGCGATCTGCTTCTGTGCGCCGAGCTTGTTCGACCGTGCCTCGAAGCCGTCCTCCGTGTAGTAGCCGAGGCCGCGCTTTACGGAGTTGTCGAACTCGTACTCGGCCCCTAGTCGATCGAGCAACGCGCGCAGCAGCGTTTCAACCTCGATGCGATCGCTTGGAGCGTCACCATTCAGCAGCTCGACGCCCACTTGCGTGAACTCGCGGTAGCGGCCTTTCTGCGGCCTTTCGTAGCGGTAACAGCGAGCCACGTAGAACACTCGCCGTGGGCCGGGCGCGAGCTTCGACCAACTCTCGCGCCACGTATCTTGAATCAAGCCAGTGATTTCCGGCACCAAACAGATCGGACGACCCTTCTTGTCACTGAACGCGTACATCTGTTCGACGATCTGCGCGCCCCCTTTCGCGACGAAGGTCTGCTGCTGCCAGAGCGCGGGCACGATCACTTCTTCATAGCCTATGTCCGTGAAGCAACCTCCGTAGCGTCTCGATCAAGGCATTGAAGCGGACCGCTTCTTCACCCGTGACGATTCGAGTTCCTCGTAACATTGACGTATCTCCTCGTTGGTTCGCCCAAGGAGATCGCGGTTCGACGAATTCTGACTGCTGTCTCCGGGAGCGCATGAAAAAGCCGCGCCGCGCGGAGAGTTCGAGCGACCGACTAGCGGTGGTGATGCAACCCAGAAAGAATCATCGACGGCCTGATGGTAGCACAGGCCCCGATGCGTCAGTCCCCGTCGCCGGAAATGCTCCAATCTTCACCGGCGGATTCGCCCTTCGGGCTGGGTAGCGGTTCGCCGTTCGGGCCATCGCGGCGCACGATCATCGTCGTGCGTGTGGCGCTGTCATCACTCTCGCGCGCAACGACCGTGATCACGTTGATGCCGGGCTGGAGCTCGGTATCGATCGAGAATTTCAGCTTGGTCGGGTCCGTCGCTTTACGATTCGACTGGTAGAAGACTTTGCGCGGGCCGACGAAAATGAAGCCGTCGAGCACGCGATCGCCGTCGATAGCCTGGCCTTCGATGTGCACTTTGTCCTCGCGCGTCGCAAGCTTAGCGGGCGTGACCTCGAGCAGCGGCGGCGAGTGTGACAGCCGCGGCCGGTAGCCAACCTTGACCGCACCGCCCGCGATGTCCTTGACCGATTTCGTGTCCACGAAGCCGAAGCGATCCTCACCCAAGCTCACCTTGGTGTAGGTGCCAAACGTGCCGAGCTTGTCGAGCACGCTACCCTTGTCGACTTCCCCGACCACGCCAGCGGCCGCCAGCGGCTGACCGCGGACCGGCGCAACACCCGAGAAAGACACCTTGCCCTGCGCCTTCACCAGCGCAAGGCCACTCTTCTGCAGCGGTAACGTGACCTTCTCGGTCGACACGACACGCAGCTCGCGATCCGCAACGCTGAGCTCGAAGTTGACGTTGTTCTCGGTCAGCTCATCCAAGACGTCGAAGGTGAACGCGACGTTGCGCACTTCTCCGGGCTTCATGTTCGAGATGTCGAAGCGGCCGTTGTGAATCAGGAGGCCATCACCGGTCAGATTGCGAATGTTGGCCTGCGTCTCGTACGATTTGCCTTTGCCGACGTTCTTCACTGCCAAATACACGGTCGCGCCTTCACCGCGTGAAAGCTGGCCGTCGCCGTTGCCCGGGCGATTGTCGACAATCTGATAATTGTACGCGAAAATTGGCTGTGGCAGCGCGTTCAGCGTGGGGCGAACCTCGGCGTCCGGGGGCGGCTCGGCGCCCTCCGCGAAGAAGCGGACCTTCACCACGTCCGCGCGCGCGTCCGCGTCGAGCGGCACTTTGCACACGCGCTTGGCGTTGTCCGGAAGCGGCGCGCTGGAGCCCGGCTTGTGCCCATCGACATCGCAGAAACCGAGCGGCGCCGTCGCGGTCTTAGTCTCGCCCGGCATGATCTTGCCGAACGCGAATTCCTTTTCGTCGTAGTACGCGCCGTCGCTCTTGGTGCTGGCGCGCACTTGGTACGCGGGGCTCGTGCCCTTGTTCTTCACGGAGACCTTGAGCATCACCTGCTCGCCGGCCGCGAACGTGTCGCCCGAGTGGTCCGTGCTCACCTTGACGTCGTAGTCACTGGCCTTCGGTGGATTCGCGTAGTCCTTGGGCGGCGCCGACCAGTCGATGCCGATCTTGCCCAAGTCGGCGCTGACCGAGTCGAGCTCGGTCTGTTGCAACTTGTCGAGGAAGTCCTTGGCGCTGTGCACTTGGTCCAAGCGCTTGCCGGGGTTCAAGCGACCTGCCAGGTCGCGCGCGAGCTTGATCGGGAAATCGAGCTCGAACTCGTCCTCCAAGTCGCCACCGCGATCGCGGATCTCTGCTCGCTCTTTTTCGGGCAAATCGTACTTGAGCCGCACCGAGGGCTGGTCGCTCGCGCGATGCGCCGTGTTCGACAGGCTCTTCGTCAGATCGCGCTCGCGGAGGCCGTGATCGTTGCGATACAGGTCCATCTCGATGGTGTCCGCCGTCATCGGATCGAGCTCGATGTCCGGCGCAACGCCGACCCCTTGAATCGAAACGTCTCCCGGGGTGAGGTACTGAGCGATGGTCAGCTTGAGCGCCGCGTTTTCCGGCGTCACGTGCGGAAACACGAGCTGCACGCTGCCCTTGCCGAACGTCGTCTGACCGACGATCACGGCGCGGTCCAAGTTCTTGAGCGCGCCTGCGACGATCTCGCTCGCGCTGGCGGACGAGCCGTTGACGAGCACGACGATCGGGTAGTTGGGCTCGGTACCCTTGCGCACGGCGCGCTTCTCTTCACGACCCTCGGAAGCGCCGACCGTAGCGACGATCACGCCGTCTTCCAAAAAGCGATCGGCGACGCGCGCCGCTTGGTCGAGCAAACCGCCGGGGTTGCCGCGCAGATCGAGAACGAGCGCCTTGAGCTTCTCCTTCTTGTGCAGATCGGCGAGCGCTTCGTCGAGTTCGTCGGAGGTGCTGGCTTGGAACTGCTTCAGGCGTACGTAACCGACGCCGTTGCCCAAGCCACGATAGTCGACCGATTTCACCTGGATCTCTTCACGAACCAGCTCGAAGGGGCGCGAACCGGTCCAACCCTCGGTGCCATCGCGATGCACCCAAATCGTGACTTTCGAGCCGGGATTTCCGCGTAAACGGTTGACCGCGTCGTCGAGCGGCATGTTCAGCGTCGACTCGTTGTTGATCTTCGTAATCCGGTCGAGACGCTTCAAATTCGCGCGACCCGCCGGCGTTCCGGGCATCGGTCGCATCACGGTCAACATTTGGTCGCGCACCGAAATCACGATGCCGAGACCACCGAAGTGCCCCGACGTCGACAGATTCATCTCGCGGTACGCTTCGGGGCTCAGGAATACGCTGTGCGGGTCGAGCGTGCGCAGCATGCCGTTGCACGCGGCATACTCGACGTCGCGCAAATCGACCTCGGTGTCCTTCAAGTTAGCTTGCAGGAAAGCGAAAACTTCACGCAAGCGAGCAGCGACGTCCCA
The DNA here is from genome assembly GCA_035485095.1 of Polyangiaceae bacterium. Classification (GTDB taxonomy): domain Bacteria; phylum Myxococcota_A; class Polyangia; order Polyangiales; family Polyangiaceae; genus PMG-095. The sequence goes on from DATHOI010000100.1 coordinate 4,752, forward strand.
AGGACCTTGCACGTTGTCGATGTGGAAGGTGGCCGACTCGGTGTCGACCTGCACCTTGACCACGTTCGACTTCTCTTCATGCAGAACGATGACCTGAGCGACTTCTTTTTGGATTTGGTTGACCGCGCTCAGAAACATTTGGCGCGGCTTGACCCGGCTCGGGTCGACGTACTTCGTGCGAATCGTGTTCAGCGTCTCGTTCACGGCGACGAGCTGCGTCAGATCGTACGGAGCCTTCGGCTGCCCAGGACTCGTAACGGCGTGCGCGACTTCGAGCCCGCGCCACAAGCCGCCAGTGCCGAACTGGAGCGCAAAATACGAGGCGAGCGCAAAGACCGAGAGCACGACCAGCGCCCGACCGAGGCGCGGAAGAATTCGCATTCGGCCAGTATAGCCCGAGAAATCGCCCCGTTTCGACGCCACTTGCGGGCGGCTGACGTTCCGCCGCTGGGCCTTTTATTCCCGCTTCCACCCGGTGATCGCCGGGCTTGCGGCGATTGTGCGGGGGTTACTCGCCCGAGGCGTCGCCTTTTCCGACCTTGACCGCGGAATTTCCCGCTCCCACCGCTTCAGCCGGGGACTTCGCAGGGCCCGGATCCCGGACCTCGACCGCAGGCGACTTCTCATCGGCCTTGATCGAGTAGCGCACCAGCGCGCGCAGCGTGCGGTTCCGATCGACGTTACCGAGCATCAACTTCAAGTCCTCGTACACCGAGGGGTCGACCAGCAGCGCGCCGAGCGTGCCCTTGCCCGAGCGCATATCGGTCACGACCTGCCGCAAGTCCGTGCTCATATGGTTCAGGTTGCTCATCACCTGCTGCGAGGAATCATCCCCATAGATGAAGCTGCGCGCGATGCCGTTGCCCTCGCGGACGCCCTTCAGAGTCGTCGTGAGCTCGTCGGCCACGTTGCCGAACTTGGCGATCGTCTTGGAGCCGTCTTCGCCATACACGACCTCGTGCACGAAGCCGGGGCCGTTGTTCACTCGGGCCAAGACCTGATTCACGCTCGCAGCCGTGTGCTCGAGCTCAGCCGATGTCTGCTCGAGATTTGCCATCAAGTGCGACAGACGAGCGGACTCGGCCGGGTCATGCAGCAATTTGCCGACATAGCCATCACCGTGGTCGACCGAGCCGAGAATGCTCGCCAAAGAGGCCACGGAGTTGCGAATGTCTCCCTGGAATTTTTCATCCGAAAGCGAGCTCGTCGTCCGCTCCAAATTGGTCACGACCTTCTCGACTTGGCCGGAGATGTTGCTCAAGCGCGACATCATCTGCCCGATGTCGTCGGCGCTCTTCGACGGAATGACCGCGCCTTCAGGCAACGCAGGATTATTCGGCGAGCCAACCGTAATCACGATCATCTTGTCGCCGAGCAGGCCCTTGCCTTCGATCGTCGCCACGCTGTCGCTGCGGATGCGACGCGCGTCCGCGACCGAGATCGCCATGCGCACGTGGATGTTCTTGTCGGTCGCGTCGTGCCCGTAGTCGACACCGCCGATGCTGCCAACGTCCACGCCACCCATGCGCACGGGCGAACCGCGACGTAACCCCTGCACGTCCTCGAACTGCGTGCTGTACTCGAGCTTGCTCTGGAAGAGCTGCCGCTCGTCTCCAATCAGAAAGATCACCGCGCCGCACGCAATCAAGCCCGCCAGTACGAACGCGCCAACCTTCACGTCCCGTGAGGACATCCTTGAGTTTGGTATAGCCGAGGCTTCGGCGCCTCGCCGAAAGTTTTTTTGGGAGATTTCAGCGGGGCGGGAAGGCCGCGGGTTTGTGACGCTGGCCTGAGCAGGCTTTTGCGCTCAAGAGTTCAGCAAAGTCTCGACGTCCTCTTTGACCGGCGCGCGCCCCTCGATGAAATCCGACACCCGCGGGTCGGCCGAGGCTTGGAACTCCTCCACCGTGCCGTAGGCAATGATCCGCCCGCCACGCACCATGGCGATGTGATCGCTGATCTCGAAGGCGCTCTTCATGTCATGGGTGACGACGACGCTCGTGATCTTGAGTTTGTGCTGCAAGCCGGTGATGAGGTGGTTGACGCGCGCCGTGTTGATCGGGTCGAGGCCCGTCGTCGGCTCGTCGTACAGCAGCACCTCGGGCTGGACGGCGATGGCACGCGCCAGGCCGACCCGCTTGCGCATGCCGCCAGAAAGATCGGCCGGCTGAAGGAGCTCGATACCCGGTAGATCCACCAGGCTCAACGCCCAGGAGACGCGGTCTCGCCGTTCGGCCGGAGTCATCTTGTCACGGAAGTGCTCTTCCAGACCGTAGGCCACGTTTTCACCCACGTTCAAGGAATCGAACAGAGCCGCGCCCTGGAACAGCATCGCGATACGGCGACGCACGTGCGAGAGCTGCTCTTCATCCATCTTCGTTACGTCTTCACCGTCGAAGACGATCGTGCCTGCGTCGGCGTGCAAGAGTCCGATGAGCATCTTGAGCATGACGCTCTTACCGACGCCCGAGCCGCCGCAGATCGTCAACACTTCACCGCGCGCGACGCGCAGGTTCAGGCCGGAATAGATGATCTTCGGGCCAAAGGCCTTCTTGATGCCCTTGAACTCGATGATGGGATCAGAAGCTGAGTCGGCCATGACGTTCGACGAAGACCAAGCGGGAGAGTACTCCCTTATTCTAGGATCTTTTCGAGCTTCAGCTCGATTGCGTTGCCGCCTCGATAGCGGTCGGGGCGGAGCTTGCCAAGAACGGCTATTTTTCCGGTCAGCGCGCTAGCTCGGTCGCCCATCGCGATCCCAAATGCGCCGATGCGCGTGCCCTCTTCCAGCTCGAGCTCGAGCTTGAGGTGCCCCCCTTGAACCTGACGCGCAGAGAGCACCGTCGCCTCGAAGGCGAGCCTCGGGGATTCATTGCCCGGACCGCATGGCTCGAGCAAATACAAGTCATTGAGCACGCGCGCCGGTTGGTCGCCGGGCGCCAGCCAAACCGGTTCGTCGTCGTCAGTGGTGGATTTTTTTTCCGGGGCTGGCTGAGCCGCACAAGCCGCCTCGAAGCGACGACGCAGCTCGTCCAATTGCGGCAGCATGACCTCTGCTCCCGCAGCCGCCTGGTGCCCACCAAAGCGAACCAAGACGTCCTTCGCGGCCGCGAGCGCGTCAAATAGCCGAGAGCCGGCTGGACCGCGCGCGGAGGCGCGACCGTGTCCGTCGGTGAAACCAATGGCCAGCACCGGCCGCTGAAAGCGATCCGCTAGGCGCCCCGCAACGATTCCCACTATGCCGTGGTTCCAACCCTCGCGCCCGATGACGATGGCCGCGCGTTCTGCCCAGCCTTCGCGTTCGATCTCGGCGAGCGCCTCTTCGATCATGCGCTCTTGGACCAGGCGCCGCTCGCTCGAACACTGCTCGATTTCAGCGGCGAGCGCCTGTGCTTCAGCGGCGGTTTTGGAGAGCAAGAGCTTGACGGCGATGTCCGGCGAGCCGAGTCGACCTGGCGCGTTCAAGCGCGGCGCGATGCGAAACGCCACGTCCTCCGCGGTGATCGGCGCTTGCGAATCGAGCTTGGCGAGCTCGAACAGCGCGCGAATGCCGGGGCGCCGCGCTTCACCGAGCACGCGCAGACCCGCTCGCACGAGCGCGCGATTGTCGCCATCGAGCGGCGCTACATCGGCGATAGTGCCGATCGCGACGAGGTCGAGCCAGCGCCGCAGATCGAGCTCGCGACCGAGCGCGCTACGCAGCGCGGCTCCAATCGAAAGCGCCAAACCGCACGATGCCAGGCCCTTGTAGGGGAATCCGCACTCGGGGCGATGCGGGTTCAAAAAGGCCAGCACCGGCAACGCCTCTTCCGGCACCAAGTGATGGTCGATGACGACGCAATCAACACCCGCGTCCTTCACGCGTGCGAGCGAAACGTGATCCGACGAGCCGCAATCGCACGTGACGAGTAAGCGGGCACCGCTCGCCAAGATCTTGTCTACGGCCGCTGACGAGACGCCGTAGCCGCCTTCGAAACGGCTGGCGATGAACGTCACGACCTCGCCGCCGAGCGCCTCGATGACCTCGGTCATGATCGCGGCGGAGGTCATGCCGTCACAGTCGTAGTCGCCAAAAACGGCGATGCGCTCGCCTGCTCGGATGGCTGCCGCCATGCGCTGAGCTGCCTCCGAGCGGCCCGCCATCGCGTCAGGACCGGTGAGCTCGGAGAGCCGCGGATTGAGAAAACGCCGCGCGATCTCAAGCTCTCGGTGACCACGGCGCTCGAGCAGCTCCGCCAACGTCGTGCTGACGCCGAGCCCGAAAGCGAGCTCACGGACGCTCGGACTGGGCGCCAAGCGCACCCGCGTGCTCGGCAAGGTGGAGGCTTCAGCGCGCAATGAGG
>DATHOI010000101.1:0-6991 GCA_035485095.1 Polyangiaceae bacterium
ACGACCATTGCACCGGCACACCGACGGTCGTCGACCCCGCGGCGTGCACCGGCACGAGCACGGACACCGGCGCTGGTGGCGCCGCTGACGGCGACACGAGCGGCTCCAGCAGCGCGGGCGCCGCCGACTGCACTCAGACGCGCGACGCAGAGTACGGCGCCACGCTCTCGAACAGCGAGGGTGATGACGACGACTGCAAGTACCACGCGTCCTGGACATCGACGCCCATTCGGCTCAACGAGGACGTGACGTTCACGCTGACGACCACGAACAAGACCACGATGATGCCGCTCACTCCGCTCGGCGACGGAGATATCCCGCTGTCACGCGTCGACGTGTACGTGCCGTGCGATCCGAATCACCTCGGGCCAACCCAAAACTTCAAGCCTCAGATCGCACAGACGATGCCTGGACAGTTCACCGTTGGCCCAATCAAATTCGATGAATCCGGGCTTTGGGTCGTGCGCTTCCACTTGTATGAGGAGTGCAACGACACCGATACTTCTCCCCACGGGCACATCGCGTTCTTCGTCAACGTGCCGTGAGCCGGGCGGTCTCGACTGGCCTTCGCGCTCACTGAGGCGCGCCGCAGGAGAGCCAGCTCAGGATTTGCGTGCGCTCGTCGGTCGTGAGTTGCGGCGAGCCATCGGGCGGCATGGCGCAGGTCAAGAGCTGCGCTTCGATGGTCATGCGCTCGCCCGTGACGTGACCGTAGTCGGTGAGTATGATCGAGGCTTCGACGCCACCGGTCGCGTGGCACGGCGTGCAGCGCGCATTCATGATCGCGCCGATGTTGTCGTTGTAGCTGAGCGCGGCGGCGTCCAGACATTCCGCTGGGGCGTCCGTCGGACACGCCTTGTCGGCCTTCGGGGCGCAGCCCAGAGCGAGCGCCGCGAGCCACAAAAATCGCGAATATTTCGGCATTTCGTGGTCGCTCGTCAGCTCACACAGCTGCTCGCCATCGATACCACGAACTGTACGCCCTGCAATGCGTCCGAATGGGCGTGGGCACAGCGCGGAATTTTTTCGCGCGGCACGACGCGGGCAAGCGGAACCCTCATCGGAAAAGTCGAGCCTTCGCGTTGGGGCCTCGCTTACCAATCCGAAGCGCGAGTCCCGCGCGCCGAGCCCGTACCACGGCCCTTCTCCGCGACGCGATCTGACGTTCGAGTTTAACTTCGGATTTGAAATGAATTCGGGCTCGGTCGGCAAAGGGTCGATCGCCGACGACGCTTTTTGCGACTGGTACGCGCGTCGGGCCGTACGGTCGCGCTTTTTCTTTGCGCTCAGTGCACTTTTGCCAGAGTCGCTCCTGCCCGTTCCGGCAGCGGTTCGCACAGCCCACGCCCAACAAAAACTCGCTCAGCGTGGGCGCAATTTGTAAAATGAGATCGCGTTTTGGGCGAGGATTTGCGCCTGCTCGCTCTCCGTCAGCCGCGCGATGAAGCTCGACACGACGGCTTGCACGCGCTCGTAGCTGGCAGCGGCGAGGCACACTGGGTGATCCGAGCCGCACATCGCGCGCTCGGGCCCGAAGGCTTCGAGCGCGACGTTCAGGTACGGTTCGAGATCGTTCGGCGTCCAGGTCGCCCAATCGGCCTCAGTGACGAGCCCGGAGATCTTCAGCCACACGTTGGGGCGCTGGGCGAGGCGCCGCAACGCGCTGGCCCACGACGAGAGCTCACGCGCCGCGATGCGCGGCTTGGCCAGGTGATCGAGCACGAAGCGCTGCTGGGGATGGCGATCAACCAGCTCCGCGGCCTCCGACAGCTGATTTTCGTAGATCAAGAGATCGTACGCGAGGTCGCGAGCGGTGAGCGCCGCGATGCCCCGCGAGAACTCTCGGTTCAACAGGAACCCCGGCGCCTCACCTTGTGCGATGTGCCGCACGCCGCACAAGCTGGGAAAGCGACCGAGCACGCTGGATACGTCATCGGTTCGTAAATCGACCCAACCGACGACGCCGAGCACACTGCTCGACTGCTGCTGGAGCTCGAGCAACCACTCGGTTTCGAGCAGTGATTGTCGAGCTTGCACGGCAACGACGCCCGACACGCCACGCGCCTTCAGCTCCGGCTCTAGATCTGCGGGTAAGAAATCGCGGCGCAAGGCGCGCAGCGGTTCGTCGAGCCACGGATATTCCTCCGGGGTGTAGCGCCAAAAGTGCACGTGAGCGTCAACGCGCGAAAGCGGCATGCGACTTGGCCTTTCTCGTGCGCGGTCGTTCGGCGGCAGATTTGGCGACGATTGCCGGCTCGTACGAGCTCGCGATCTGCCCGGCTGCCCGACGCAACGCCGAGATCAAGGGCAGCGGCGCCGGCTTGGCGTTGCGCAGCGGCAAGAACGACGTAGTCAGCGCAGCGATCAGCGACGGGCCGGGGAGCAGCACCGGCACGCCCACGTCCTCCACGCCGTGCACGCGGCCGCTTTCGGCATATTCGTAGCCGCGCGCGTGGATTTTTGCGGCACTCTCCGCGAGCCGCTTGCGCCCGGTCCGCGACAAACCGCGCCGAGCCCCGAACGCCGCGAGCTCTTCCGCGCTCAGGCCCGAGAGCAAAATACGCCCTGAAACCGTGGTCAGCGCCTCTTGCGTCGAACCGAGCTGGAGGCTCAGCCGCACGATGCCTTGACCCTCGACCTGCGCGATGATGAGGAGCTGGTCGTCGCTCAGTACGCCGAGGTGCACGCTCTCCTTGGTCTCGTCCGCGAATGCTTGCATGGGAGCGAGCGCGCGACTGACCAAATCCCGAAACGGCGGATAGGCGGTCGCCAAGCGAAATAGCTTGCTGCTCAGTCGATAGCCGCCCCGCGTGTCACGCACCAAGTAGGCGCGCGTCGCGAGCTGCGCGACCGTACGCTGCACTTCCGAAACGGTGCGCCCGACCGCACGCGCGATCTCGGTCAGGGACAGCGACGCGGTCGAGCCGGCCATGCACTCGAGCACGTCGAGCCCGCGGTCGAGCGCTGGCACGATGCTGCGCTCGTCGGCTGTCATGCGATGCGTGTCTCGCGCACGACCTGCTCGCGAATCTGCAGGCCCACGCCGGGGGCTTCAGGCAGCTCGTAGAAGCCATTTTTGACGTAAATGGGCTCCTCCCAGATGTCGGCGATCGACTCGTAACAGTTCTCCACCATCAGCACGCCGGGCGTCGCGGCGCCGAGTTGCACGTGCAGCTTGTGTTGCACGTTGGTGTGCGGGATGACCGGCAAGTTGGCCGCGCTGGCGAGGGCCGCCACTTCCAGCCATTCATCGATACCCGTCAGCTTGGTGGCGTCCGCCTGCACGACGTGGACCGCGCCGGCCTCGATGAAGTCTCGAAATGCGTACTTCGTGTACACGGTTTCACCGAGGGCGATCGGCACGCTGATGGACCGCGCGAGGGCTGCGTGGCTCTTCACGTCGAACGGGTGCATCGGCTCCTCGAGCCAAAACACCTCATGCTCGGCGAGGCGGCTACCCCAATATTGAGCGGTGCCCAACGTCCAGGCGCAGTTCACGTCCGTCATCAGCTTGATCTTCGGACCGATGGCGCGCCGCACCGCGGCCACTCGCTCCAGGTCTTCACGCGGGTCGCTGCGACCGAGCTTCACCTTGACCGCGTCGAAGCCGCGCTCGATCAAGCGGTGCGCGTCCGCAATCAGCTCGTCCGTCGACCAGGTCAGCCAGCCGCCGTCGGTGCTGTACGCCTTCACCTTCTCGCGACAGGGGCCCAAATAGCGCCAAAGCGGCTGATTTACGGCCTTGCACGTCAAATCCCAAAGCGCGAACTCCACGGCTGCTAGCCCCACTTCAGCCGCGCCCACGCGCCCGACGAAGTGATTCGAGTAATAGCAACGACGCATTAGCTCCTTCCTGAACAGCGGATCCATCCCCTTCAGGAGCGGCGCGTAGTTGTCGTCGACCGTGACTTGCGCGGCGCGCAAGCCGGTCGTGTAACTCCAGTTCATGCCGTAGCCGGTCAGGCCTTCTTCCGTCCTGATCACCACTTGCAGAAACTCGACAGCGTCCACCTTGGACTGCGAGTCGGTAATCGTGCGTTGCTTCAAGGGCACGCGCATCAGAATCGTCTTTACGTCGCTGATTTTCATGGATCATGCACTCACTTGACGAGCACGCCGCCGTCGATCGGAAACGCGCCGCCGGTCACGAACGACGCTTCGTCGGAGCATAAGTAGAGCGCGAAAGCGGCCACTTCTTCCGGGGTCCCCATGCGCCCGATCGGTTGGTAGGCGGAGAGCTTGGCCATCATCTCCGCTTCGCGACCGGGATAGTTTTTGGCCACGAACTGGTCGACGAAGGGCGTGTGAACGCGCGCCGGACACAGGCAATTGCAGCGAATTTTGCCCATGTAATCGAGCGCGACGGAGCGCGTCATGCTGAGCACGGCCCCCTTGGTCATGGAGTAAGCGAAGCGGTCCTCGATGCCGATGAGCGACGCGATCGATGCCAAGTTGAGGATGACGCCAGAACCGTTGGGCAACATGCGTTCGAGTGCGGCGCGCGAGCACAGAAAAGTGCCCTTGACGTTCACCCGGTACAGGCGATCGAAATCGGCCTCGGACGTGTTGCCTAGATTGCCCACGTGGGCGATACCCGCGCTGTTCACCAGCACGTCGACGCGCTGCAAGTGTTGGGCGACCTGCTCGAATGCGCGGTCGACCGATTCTGCATCGGCGACGTCTAGAATGACGGGCAGCGCCTGGCCCCCGGCCGCTTTGATTTCGGCCGCGCAGCGCTGCGCCTCCGGCTCGTTTACGTCCAACACGGCCACTTGCGCGCCTTGCCGCGCGAAGAGCAGCGCGATCGCCCTGCCGATGCCGGAGCCTGCGCCGGTGACGACCGCAACTCGTTCTTGAAGCTGGAACATCGGTTATCTTATACGATAACTGCTATCATAACTGCAATGCAGCCAGAGCTCAAACAGCAGTGGCCGGTGCCTAGCCGCCTGCTCCCCGTGGTGTGCATCGGCGCGGGCGGCATCGTCGAGAATGCGCATTTGCCGGCGTATCGCGCGCTCGGCATCCCAGTTCAGGGTCTATTTGATACCGACAACGAGCGAGCGCGCTCACTTTCCCAGCGCTTCGCCGTCAAAAGCGTGTTCCCTTCGCTCGCGCTGGCCGCAGCGAGCGGCGCGGCCGTCTTCGACGTCGCGGTGCCGGCGCGCCACGTGCCAGAAGTGATCGCCGCGTTACCCCACGGCGCGGCCGTCTTGATTCAGAAACCGATGGGCGAGACGCTGGAAGAAGCGCGGCGCATTCGGGCCATCTGCCACGAGCGAGCCTTGCGCGCTGCGCTCAACTTTCAACTTCGTTTCAGCCCGAACATGCTGGCGCTGAGCGACGCCATCCAACGAGGCGACCTCGGTGAGGTGGTGGACGTGGAGGTGCGCGTGAACACCTACACGCCCTGGCACTTGTGGCCGTTCTTGAAGGCGTTGCCGCGCCACGAAATCTTGTACCATTCGATCCACTATTTGGATCTATTGCGCGCGCTCTTGGGTGAGCCCGCCGGAGTGTACGCCAAGGTCGTGCGCCATCCGTCCCTGCCCGATTACGCGGACACGCGGAGCGCGGTGATCCTCGACTACGGCGAACGGCGCCGCGTTTTGCTGTCGGTATTTCACGGCCACGACAACGGCGCACGACACGCCGCCTCACAGCTCAAAGTCGAAGGCACGGCGGGCGTCGCCGTCGCGACGATGGGCGTGAACCTCGCCTACCCAGCCGGCGTCCCCGACACGCTAGAGCTGGCGCCGCGCGGCCAGCCCTTTCATACCGTGCCACTGCGTGGCTCTTGGTTTCCGAGCGCGTTCGAAGGCCCGATGTCGAACCTGCAGCGCTTCGTGTTGGGCGAGGACAAAGCGCTCGTGAGCAGCGTCGACGACGCCTTTCAGACGATGGCGCTGGTCGAAGCCTGTTATCAAAGCAGCGCACGCGGCGGCACGAGCATTCCCCAATAGAACGCGAGCTACCAAGCAATCTCGGCGGTGCTCGGTTGCCGATGAGGACGACCGAGCACCCGCGGCCGGCGGCAGCCACGGCGCCCTGGCTTCACAGCACCGCTGCTGGCACCGAGGTCGCGAATTGGGGCCTTCGCTAGCGAGCGCGGCGCAGAAGCGGAGTTGGCGCCAGCACGACGGCTAGCGCGCCGGTGGCAGGCGTGCCCGCACGGGGCGGGCGGCAGCGCGCCCAGCACAGCCGAAAACGGCTCGGGCAGCATGCGGAGGCCCGAGCAGCGGGGCCACACAGGCCCGCAACGGCGGCGCGACGAGCATCCCGACAGCGACCGCGACAAACACGCGCGGCACTTCTACGGCCAATACACTTGGCGCGGATGCGACGACGAACAGAGCCGCCGCGGGCTGATTCATCGGGAGGTGCAGTCAGCGCGCGATCTACGACGAAGTCACGAGCGGCGTGGGTCGTGCTGTTCGGCGGCGCGCTCTGGCTGCTTGGTCGTCGACGGAGCCGACCGGCAGCCTGAGCAAGCCCAGAGCACCGGTCCGCTCACATCGAAGCGCGTTCAAGCGATGGCGTCTTTGATCGCCTTGGTCGGGCGAGCCTTGACGGCTTTGCTGGCGGGCTTGGCAGCGAACGTGGTCGGCTCTTTGGTGAAGGGGTTGATGCCTTTGCGCGCGGGGCGAGCAGGCTTCTTGACGACCACGAATTTTGCGAAGCCGGGAAGCACGAATACGCCGTTCTTCTTCAGCTCTTTGTGGCCGACTTCGACGATCGCGTCGAGCACGGCTTTCACGTCTTTGCGCGACGCGCCTTCGCCGACGTTGTCGACGAGGGCGAGCAGCAGACCGCTCTTGGTGAGTTGCTTCGTCGCTTTTGCTTTCGGTTTTGCCATTCGGGAAATCTCCTGTTGGGGATAAGGACCGACAGAGAGCACCCTTGGGCCTTAAAATCCAGCCCCAAACTGCGATCAACGATCTCGGTCGATCAGCGACGGCGCGCCACGCTGCGCGGGCGCGCTCGCGTTCCGGTC
>DATHOI010000102.1:0-10327 GCA_035485095.1 Polyangiaceae bacterium
GCGCTGGCGACGCATTGGCGCGCTTGGAGCGTGGCGAGCGCTTCGATTTGATCTTCTGTGACTTGATGATGCCGGTCACGACCGGTGTCGAGTTCCACGAGCGACTGCGTGAGCTTGCTCTCGATCAAGCCGAGCGTACGATTTTCATCACTGGGGGGGCATTCACCGACGCCTCGCGCAAATTCCTGGAGACGACGTCCAACGATCGGCTGGAGAAGCCGTTCGACCAACACAAGCTGCGCGCGATCATCGCTCGCTACCTGAACTGAGCGGCCCGCGGCACCATTTGCGTGTTTCCCGGTGACTGAAGGAGTAGGGTCCCCGTCCGAGGCGCCGAGAGCATTTGAGATCTTATTCGTCCAGAAACGCGTGGCTGACTGCGTGGCTCGCGGCAGCGTGCATGCTGTTCGCGGCATGTGGGTTGACGCCGAGCCGCGCGCCACTCGGCGGTGACTACCGGCCACCGGAGGTCGCGAGCGCAGCGCAACGCAAACCGCCGGAGGTCAGCGTGGCGGCGGACGACGACGCGCCCACCGCGGACGCACCGCAAAAGCCGGCTGCTCCCGTAGCCGTCAAAGCGGACGCTGGCATCGCGCCCGACGCGCCTGACACGATCCGCTATGATCCACTGAAGGCAGGCGATCAGATCCGGGCCGAGGTCTCATTTTCGGTCTCTGCCGAGCTCGAAAGCGGGTCGACAGAGCTCCGCGGGCACAACAGCCCAATGCGACTCGAAGCCAAGGTTCGCGTCGACCTAAAAATCCTGAAAAGCTCCGCGCAGAGCTTGGACGAGCTCGAGGTGACGCTGACCCCGGTGTCGATGCACACGGAGATCGACGGCCAAAGCTCGGACAGCACGCAGGACCCCGCGCAGACATTCGACATCACCCTCGCCGGTCAAACACCAAACATTCGCGCAACCGGTGGCGCACCGGTGGAAAAAGAGGCGCGCGCGATGCTCACCGTGCTCATCACACCGCTGATCGAGTTTCACAACCACTGGGCGCATGCGCCGACTCTGGCGCTGAAGCCGGGCTGGAGCAGCAAAGTGCCCCTCGCAGCGCCCGCGTTCATGGCCTCCCCCGGGGACAACGTGCGGGTCGGGCCGCTGCAAGTGCGCTATGACGGTCGCGAAGGCAGCGCCAAGAATGCCGCGTTCGCGCTCAGTTTGCCGATCGAATGGGCATCGGACATCGGCAAGCTCAACTTCGACTTCAATGGCCGCGCCGCGCTCGCAGTCGACAAGGGCCGCCCGCTGTCGCTCGAGCTGAGTGGACCGTTGACGGGCAACGCGGGGCCTGCCGGAACGCAAATTGGCCTGCACGGCAGCGCCAAGTTTGCCGCAATACTGAGCTACCCGTAAGCCGAGCGCGGGCAGACCGTGCTAGGTTCAGTGGCTTCTTCGCATGCCAAAGTGGCTGATCTGGCTGCCAATCTGGGGAACCGTGGGCTGTGCGGCAGGGACGCCCAGCAGCGCGCCCCTGTCTGCCGTGAATCCCGCCGCCGCCGTCAACGCGAGTCCGGCCAGCGCGAGCACCGCGCCAGCAAAAGCTCTGTCGCCTGCCACTGCGGCCCAAAGCAACCCTCTGACTCCGACGCGCAAGCGAGATGCGCTACTGCAACGCTCCTGCGATCTCGGCTCTGCTCTGGGTTGCAATGACCTCGCAGTACTGGTTTGGAGCGACACCAACCGAGCCCTGCTGCTCCTCGAGCGGGCTTGCGAGCTGGGCCTGCAGCGCGGTTGTACGAACCTCGCGCTAATGTTGGCGCACGACCCGAGCCAGCACGAGCGAACGGTACGGCTCCTCGACGAGGCGTGCTCGAACTCCGACCCTGTCGCGTGCGCGAAGCTGGGCGACGCGCTGTATGGAGAACCCGAGGCCTCGAGATCACTCAGCAAAGCCGAGGCCAGCTATGAAAAGGCGTGTCAGTTGGAAGAGCCGGACGCATGCGTCGGTGCTGGCTGGCTGCAACTGCGCGGCGAAGGCACGGACAAGAGCTCGGAGCGCGCCGAACAATCCTTCAAATTTGCCTGCGATCATCAAAATTTCAGCGGCGGCGCGGGGCTCGGCTACGTGCTCGTCGGTTGGGGCAACAGCGCGAGCGAGACCGAGCAGGGCGCGCACTGGCTGCGCGTGGCCTGCGAGCATGACAGCGGCTTCGGTTGTTTCATGTTGGCCAATCGCGTCGCGGCGCAGCATCAACGAGTGACGCCCGAAGCCCGCGAGCTGTTTGCGAAAGCGTGCCGCTTGGGCGTCAAGCCTGCTTGCACCGTCGGCACCGCGGTCGATGAATCAGCGCGCGCACCGCAAAACGACGAACCGAGCGAGTAGCCAGCGCTCCTGCTCGCTTCACTCGCTGCGTTGGTACAGCGCGAAACCGTACGGGATCTCGACGACCTCGGAATACTCCCCCACTTTGAGCGATTCGTCCGCCATGCGGACCGTGCTGTAGACGCGCGTCAGGCTCATGTAACCCACGTCCCCAGGGTGCGTCACGCTCACGGTGGTGTCCCCAAACTGACGCAGCGCCTGCTCGAACGGCATGCCGGCGAGCAGCTCCCGACGCGCGCTCTCGATTCTGCCGAGGGCCTCTTCACGCGAATGTCCGGGCCAAAACTCGTCCGAATGGGGCACACGCACGACGAGCCACTTGAAACGCGGCAGCTTCACTTCGCTCCCGTCGACCGCGTAGTGGCGAGCGTCGTGATCCGTGCCGAGCGCGTCGTACTGGTGCTCGACCCGCGCGTAGCCGTCATTTTGGGCGATCGGCCGCTCGTTCTCGTCGAGGAAGCGCTCCTCGCTCATGAGCCCCTTTGCGTCGTAGTGCCATACGGTGATCGCCACGCCGTCACTGCCGCGCAGCAACTTGCCGTCGCCACCACGGCAAGAGCGACGCTCCGCCTGGCGGAACGAGTCGTACTCCGTTTGCAGCACCGCGCAGCCTTTGAACAACGCGGGCTTGCCTGCGGCGTCGAAGTAGCTGCGTTTGGTCTCCGAGTTTCGGTCGTCGAAGTCGTAGTGGATCGAGGCCGGGCCATTCTTTTGGCCGGGTTTGTCGTCAGCCAGAAAGTAGTGACGCTCGGTCACGCGCCCGAAGGTGTCGCGTTCGAGCTCATAGCGAGCGAAGCCCGCCTCGTACGCAAACGGGGCGCCCTGCAAGTCGAAGTAGCGAGCCTCGCGCGTGTGCCCGAAAGCATCCGGGCTCATTCGCCAACTGGCGTTGCCTTCGCGATAGCGCGCCGGCCGACCTTGACCGTCTAAGCACGCTCCCGCCGTGCGAAAGCCGCGCGCGTCGTACTGAAATTGCAGCGTGGCGCAGTGGCCGTCTTCGGTCGAGATGGGCGAGCCGTCCGTGCGCAAGAAGTGAGTGGCGAGCACGTTGCCGACACGGTCGACCTCGCGTGAGTAGCGCTGGCCACCGGCGAAATCCACGCTCGGCTTGTCATCCACGCCCCAAGACTGGCGCGCGATATCCGTGCCGAATTGGTCGCGTTCGAAGCTCAAACAGTGCGCGCGATAGCCGTTTTCCGCGGGCTGTCCGTGTTCGTCGAAGTAACACGTGCGCGCCTCGAGCCCCTGCGCATCGCGCACGAAACGCAGCTCGTGGGCATTGCCCGTCAAGTGCACGGGCGAGCCGTCCGCGCCAAAGAAGCGAGTGCGGACGACGAAGCCGCGCGCGTCACGCTCCACGCGCTCCTCGGTGTACAAGCGGTCATTCGAGAAGGCGGCGCGCCCCCACGCGTCGACCCAGCGAATGCGCGTCGCGTGGTCCGAATACAGTGTGCGCTCGCAGACGGACCCAGCCGCCGAGTAGCCGGTGCTCTCGGCTAGCTCACCGGCCAGGTAGCGATAGCGGTGCTCGGTGCAGTCATCGTCGTCCGGCTCGGGGAAGCCCCGACCATTGATGCGCAGGCGGCGAACGACGTTGGCGCCCGCGTATTCCAATCGAACCGAGGAGCCGCGCTGGCTCTGTTCCGTCGGCGTCAGCTCTCGCACGCAAAGCGGACCGGACAGCGCAAGGCGAAAATCCGCACACAGCTCGACCCGCGATGTGGGCGCTTGCGCTTGCGCCGCTGCGATCGGTGCGACGACCGCGCCCTGCGAGTGACACGCGCTCAAAAGCGCAGCCGTCGCCAGCACACGAAAACCAAGCCTCACGGTGCCTCCGTCATTTCCGCGAGCACCCGGCAAGCGTCGGCATGGCCAGCGTCGCAGGCCACGCTCAATTGGCTGCGCGCCGCGTCGAGATCCTTGGGCGCGCCGACGCCCTTCAAGTAAGCGATGCCGAGCGCATAGCAGCCGTAGGATTTATCGAGCCGACACGCGGCCTGGTACGCTTCGAGCGCCGCGCTCGCGCTCTTCTTGCGACCCACGCCATTCGCGAGCGCATGACCTAGCCCGACGCAGCCGGATCCGAACCCCAAGCGACACGAGCGCGCTTCGTAGTCCGCGGCTTTCTCGTCGTCCTCGGTGACGCCGATGCCCTTCAAATAGGCGAGTGCGAGCTCCGAGCAACCAAAGCCGTTCGCCGCATCACAGGCGAATTGCAGCTTCGGAACGGCGTCCAGGTGGTCATCATTCTTTTGGGACTGCAAGAGGCGCGTGCCGTACCACGCGCAACCGAAAGGAGATTCGAGCTCACACGCCTTCTTGAACGTCGTCAGCTGCTCGCTCGGCGAAGCGCCGTAAAACCCCAAGTTGACACAGGCCATGCCCAAGTCTTGCTCACAACCCAAGCTCAATAGCTCGTGCGCGCGGTCGACGTTCTTGGCTAGGGCCGAACCGTCGCCGTAGCGCACCCCGAGGCCGTTGCAGGCGGCGCTGTCGCCCAAGCGGCACGCCCCGTCGAGCACCCGCACGAGAGCGCTCTTCTGATCCTCTTTGAGCTTCGACCAGTCTTCTTTGTCCCAGATTCGCTCCAGGAGCTGTGCGCCCAAACGGCGCATCGTCTGCGCTTGAAGCGTGCCCACCACGGACAGGGACGAGCCCTCACGAGTCACGGCGAAGGGGACACGCCACTCACTGTGAGCGCGAAGGTCCGTGCTGCCCATGCCGCTGGACACGGTTCGCTCTGCCGCGAAGCCACCGAGCAGTACTGACGCCTTGGAGAGTGTCGTCAGATCCGAGCGTTCGGCGAGCGTGTGCCGCTTGGCCTGTGCGTCGCGCAACGCCGCGAGCCCCGCGCGCAGCGCCATCAAGTTTTCGGCTGACGTGATTTGCGTCGTGCCCTGAATCGTCGAGAGCGCGACGTACGCGGCGTCGCCGGCCGAGCTGAAACGCGCGACCCAAGTGGCTTGCGGCACGTCGCTACCAGGCTTCAAGATTTCGAGCGGGAGCTCGGTCGCCGTTTTCCCCGAGGCGGCTTGCGCGGCGTAGGTCTTGAGCAGCGTGCCGAGCCCAGACGCGCAAACTCCACCCGGATCGTCGAGCTCGAGCACTTCGTACGAGCTCCGCTGCTCGGTTTGCTTTTGCTCCGCGCGCGGCTTTTGCGGCGATTTGCCGGCCGCCGAAGCCTTGCCCGAAGCAGCCTTTTTCTCGGTTATTTTGGGAAGAGAGACGTGCCCGGTCGCATGCACGAGCGCGTGACCGGGCGCCACGCATGCCGCAAATGCGCCGCCCAGCGCGGCCGCAAACGCCCCTGCCCCCGATGCCGCAGGCACCTGGGCGAGTAGCGCGAGCGCGCGGCGCCCGGGCGTCAGGAACGGGACCAGCACGCTCGAATCGACGAATTCAGCCGACTCGGTGTCGTACGGCAATTGCCACAGCCCCTTCGGCGCCGTAAGCGGGCGAGCTCGAGCTAGCGCCTCAGCCAGCGGAGTGTCGCTGGCCGGGGCAAGGCTCAGCTGATACTGACCTGCACCCTGTTCGTCGAGCGCGACGGCCAGCTGCACGCGCCCGAGATCTTGCGCCGCTTCCAACAGCCGCCCGGCGAGATCGAAGCCAAGATCCGAGACGGCCAGGTGCAGCGGGAAGCTCTGGCTCAGCGCCCGAGCGTCGAGCAAGGCATCGACGCGCTTCGGCACCGAGTCACGCAGACCGTGGATGCCCAAGCGATCCCAAGTGCTGCCCAGATCGAGCTCGATCTCGATCGCGTGGTCGCCGCGCAAATTGCCCACGTTTTCACGGACCGCAGCGCCAAATGCGAGCAGCGACTCCGTCGAGCCGCAAGCCACGATCGCGCCCGATTTCGCGGTACTGCCGAGTGAGCACGAGCCGGTCGCGAGCGGCGTCCAACCCTGCTCGCTCGTGGCCGCGTCGAGCGGTCCACGCGCCAAGCTCGCGCCCGAAGCGGTACGCCAAGCCCAGAGTGCGCGCCGCAGTTCGAGCGTGCTCGCGAGCGTTAGCGGCTGACTCGGGTCTGCGCCGAGGAACGAGCCGACGTCGATGAGGGTCTGGGCATTCAAGCTCACCTTGGTGCCCTGGGTGATGCCGTGCGTGAGCCGCTGCGGGTCGAAGCGCAGCAGCATTTCCGGCGTCGCCGCCGGCGGAGCGCTGAGCGGCGGAAGCGGCGGTTCGGGCGCGAGGCGAGCCTGCGCCTCGGGAGCGGCGGTGACCGCAACGTGGGGCAATTTCTGCGCGGCCTGCGCGCCCGCGCAGCCGAGCACGCAGGCTCCCATCAGGAGCCACGGCCCAGAACCCACACCCACTGAAACAGCCCAGCGCTTCATGCCAAATCAGCCTTGGCACCCGTATACACAAGCGATCCGGTGAGCACCAGCCGCGGCGCTGACGCGGAACTCGTCGTCGACACCAACGCGCCCATATTTCTCGTGAAATTCTCGACCGCGACGCAACGCGCGGGCTGCGTCGTGGACTATGATAAAATCGCTTTCGCCATGCTCCCTCACTGCCCGAAGTGCGTCTCAGCGCTGCTCGTTGCGGTCGAGGGCACACGCAGCAAGGTCGGCGCTTCGGCGCTGAAGTGCCCGAGTTGCTCAGGCTTTTGGGTGCCGCCCGAAGTGGTGGCGTTGCCGGGCATCGTCGAGACCTTGGCGCAGCAAGACACGCGGCCCGCGCACACCTCGAGTGAGGACAAGCGCACCGGCCAGTGTCCGGACGGGCATGGTCTACTGCGACGCGCTCGAGTCACGTGGCACGATCCTTATTTCCTGGAGCGCTGCGCGCGCTGCGGCGGCGTCTGGTTCGACGCGGGCGAGTGGTCGCGCGCCGCGCAGGACGATTTGTTCTCGAATCTATCCGAAGTGTGGAGCCCGGCTTGGCGGAAGCAGCTCTCGGACCGTGAGTCTCACGCTTCGCTCGAGGTGGACTTGCGCGCCAAGCTCGGTCGCGAGCTGTTCGACTTACTGCACGTCGTCGCCAACCGCTTGGAGAGCCACGAGCACCGCGGTGTGGCGCTGGCGTACTTGGTCGAACGCCTCAAACACCCGGACGAATTCGGCGACGACGACGCTTAGAGCCAGTCCGGTTCTCTAGACGCCAGCCGAAGACCAGCGTGGCCGCCAACAGCGCGAGCCACATCCGACCCGCAGCGAGTGGCGCGCGCTCGACTCGACAACTGCAACCACTAGCGGAAGCGCTTTTGCCTGCGGGCGCCAGGGCTGTCCCGCCTGCGCTGACGACCGCTGCGCCAGTGTTGCCACCACTCGCAGAAGCCGGCGCGCCGCCCTGCGCCGTGCTGCCGGCACTGCTCGCGTTTCCGCCTGAGCTGAGTACGCCCGCGTCACCGTCCGTCGCGCCGCACACGATGGCTCCGCTAGAGAGCGGGACCACGCCGGCATCTCCGGGGCAAGCGTTGAGCGTCGCGCACACGCTGGCTTGGCCCGGGCTGTTCGGATCACCGGTCGTCCATTCGGTTTCACAGGAGCTCGGCATGCCGGAGGCGAGCGGCAGCGGACCGCGAACGTCCTTCAGCTTCACGAGCGCGGTGAAGTCCGAGAGGCTCGTTGGCACGTTCGTGCCTTTGGACACGCCGACGTGAAAGTCATTCAGGCTCGGGTTCATCGACAGCGGGTCGCTCTCCTTGGCACAGGCGTACAGCCCGTCGGACTCCCAACGCAGGCAACTCACATAGAAAGCGGGGATTTTTTGGGTAAATGTCAAGGCGTCCGAGGTCGCGGCGTACAGACCCACGGCGTCATCGTCGACCACGGTCGGAGCGACCACGGGGTCGCCGTAGCCCGCAAGCACCGTTTTACCGTCGGGCGACAGCGCGAAGCCAAGCAGTGCCGCTTGTTGTCGAAGCACGTCGTTGGCGGTGGCACCGCCGTCGTCGCTCACGAGCAGCGAGTCGTCCCAGGTCGTCGAACCGTCGTCCGCCTGGCTCTGTCGATTCACGCGCAGGTAGACTCGCTCGGGGTCGGTCGGGGAAACGGCCGCGATGTATAGCCCGTCCACGTCTGGGCTATCGTCGATCGTCAATGCGTGTGGCGTCCAAGTCGCGCCGCTGTCGACCGACGACACCAGCACGCTCTGACCGAGTAGGTTTCCGCTCACGTAAATGTGAGTCGGGTCACTCGGCGCCACGTCCACGGTCAACACGACGCGAATCATCGAAGTGGGGATGGCCGCACCGTAAGTGGCCCATGTGTGCGCTCCATCCGTGGTGCGATAGAGCTGATGCTCGAGCGTCGAGCCGTCACTCTGAGTAATACTGGTCAGGGCGATCACGCCGTGCGTCGTGTCGTACGCCGGACACAGGTCCACGACGGTCCCAAGCTTGCCCGTCGCGTTCGGATCGGGCGGAATAAACGAGGGATCGTGAGGTAGCGACCAGTCGCTCACGAACGAGCACCCTGCGTCGCGCGAGACGCGCAGGCCGTTCAGCGAGCCCGACAAGAGGGTGCCGTCGGGCAATACCTCGAGCAGTGGGTCGACCCAAGAGCCCATCAGCGTTCGGCCGAACAACGCCGACTCGCACACGAACTCGAAATCCTTGGAGTTGCCAGAGACGAGCAGTCCGTACGTGCCACTCACGACGAGTGACCCAGGCGATACCTCACGCAACTGCTCGGCGTTCGGATAGCGCCCATTGGCGTGAGCCGGCGCAGCACTCAGCCCGAGCGCAGCAGCGAGCGCAGCGGCGCCGAGCACGTTGCTCTCGCGTCGCGATGCACGCCTCGTGTCCCTGATCTTTTCTAAAATGTTCAGCATCGAGATCTTACTCCGCGCATGACGATTGGCGGTGCCCGGGCGAGCAACACGCGATATCCTAAGCAAAGCCGATGACCGCTCCTCCGCAGCGCTCGCCACGTCACTTCCGCGCGCGCGGAGCGCACGCTTGCGTCGCGCTCTGCTTCGCAGGCGCTTACGGCTGCGGGCAGAAGCCCGCTGTGCAGTACGAGTACACTCGCGATCAACTGCTCGACCCCGAGTCCTGTCGCGGCTGCCATGAGGACTACTACACCGAGTGGTCCGCGAGCATGCACGCCTACGCCTCGCGGGACCCGGTGTTCTTGGCCATGAATCGCCGCGGCAATGAAGAGACCGCGGGCGCGTTGGGTGACTTCTGCGTGAAGTGTCACGCGCCCATGGCCGTGCTCGATCAACAAACCACCGACGGCCTCAACTTGGACACGCTGCCGAACAGCATGCAGGGCGTCACCTGCTACTTCTGTCACAGCGTCGCGCGTGTCGCAGGCACGCACAACGACCCGCTGGTGCATGACACAGCCAATCCGACCGCGATGCGCGCCGGCATCACCAACCCCATTGCCAATCCGCATCACGCCGAGTACTCGGCGCTGCTCTCCGGGTCCCAGCCGGAGAGCTCCACGCTGTGCGGCTCGTGTCACGACATCGAGCTCACGTCGCCGCCCGGGCCGATGCCCACCTCGGGCAGCCCGGTGGAGCTCGAGCGCACGTTCGCCGAGTGGCAAGCGACAGTGTTCGCGCCCGGTCACAACAGCAACAACCCGAACGGCATCAGCTGCATCGGGTGCCACATGCCGGCCCCGGCGCGCGGCGCAGTCGGCAGCATTTTCCCGGGCGGTCCGCAAACACGCAACCTGCACGACCACCTGTTCCCCGGTGTCGACGTAGCGCTGAACGCGGTCGCGCCAACCGCCCTTGACGGCGTGCCGGACGCCGCCAGCTCGAGCAACGCCGACGTCAGCAGCAGCGCGGACGCCGGAACCGACGCCAGCAGCGCCGACGCCGGAATTGGCGCTGACGCGGGGAGCAGCGCGGGGACGAACGAGACCGCCGTGCAAAGCTTTCTCGAGACCACCGTGCGCGTGGCTCGCCTGTGCGTCGAATACCAAACCGACCCCTCGGATCGGCAGCGCATCCGCGTGCTCGTCGACCTCGACAACGTAGGCGCCGGCCACTACTGGCCCAGCGGCGCCGCACAAGATCGCCGCGCCTGG
>DATHOI010000103.1:0-10086 GCA_035485095.1 Polyangiaceae bacterium
CGCACGCGATTGTCCGCGCGGACCGCGACGAAATCTCGCATCAAGCCGAGTGCCGCTCAGACCTCGAACAAGCCCGCGGCGCCCATGCCCCCGCCAATGCACATCGAGACGATGCCGAGGCGCGCGCTTCGGCGGCGCAGCTCATGGAGCAAGGTCGCGGTCAACTTGGCGCCGGTGCAGCCCAGTGGGTGTCCGAGCGCGATCGCGCCGCCATTGACGTTGAGCTTTTCATCCGGCACGCCGAGCTCGCGTGCGCAGTACACGGCTTGCGCCGCGAAAGCCTCGTTGATCTCGAACAAGTCGATGTCTCCGATGCTCAAGCCCGTCTGAGCTAGGAGCTTGCGAATCGCCGGGACCGGGCCGATGCCCATGATGTCTGGATCTACGCCGGCCACGGCGAAGCCGCGAATGTGGCCCAGTGCTTTGACGCCCAATTCCGCGGCTTTCTTAGCGGACAAGAGCACGGTCGCGGCGGCGCCGTCGTTCGTCGGCGAGCTATTGCCGGCCGTCACCGAGCCGCCGGCTTTGAACACGGGCTTCAGCTTGGCCAATACGTCGAGCGTGGTGCCAGGCCGTGGACATTCGTCGACTTTGAACTCGAGCTGACTCACGTGATCGCCCTCGAGCACGCGCGCTTGAACCGGCACGATTTCGTCGACGAAGCGACCCGCAGCGATGGCGGCGATGGCGCGCTCGTGAGAGCGCACGGAAAAGGCATCTTGTTCGGCGCGTGTGACGTTGAAGCGCGACGCGACACGCTCCGCGGTATGTCCCATGGCGATATAGGCCTCAGGATATTCATCCATCAACTTCGGATTCAGGCTCACCTTGTTGCCGCTCATCGGCACCATGGACATCGACTCGACGCCGCCAGCGACGGCGACCTCGAACAGGCCGGTTTGCACGCTTTGCGCGGCGTGGGCGATGGCTTGCAGACCGCTCGAGCAGAAGCGATTGATGGTCTCGGCCGGCACGCTGTTCGGGAACTTCGCCAGAAACAGCGCGTTACGCGCAATATTGAGGCCTTGCTCGGCCTCTGGCATGGCGCAACCGAGCACCACGTCGTCGATCTCCTCCGGCTTTAGACCGGGCACGCGGCGCACGGCTTCGACCATGGCGGCGGCTGCCAGGTCCTCGGGGCGCGTCGTGCGTAGCGTACCCTTGAGCGCGCGACCGACGGCCGTGCGCACGGCGGATGCAACGATCACATTGAGCGGGAATGCCATGGAAATAACTCTAGCACGCTGGGCCGCGGGGACGACCGAGTTGTCGCTCTCGGGGCTGGTTAGTTGCGGAGGGGTTTGTTGTTCATGAGCATGAACTGGACGCGCTCTTGGCTCTTTTGCTCGCCGCACAGGGAGAGGAAGGCTTCGCGCTCGAGGTCCAAGAAGTGTTGCTCGCTGAGCAGCGTGCCGGCGGCTGCCGTGCCGCCGCACAAGATGTGCGCGACCTTGTTGGCGATCAGCCCGTCATGTGCGGACGCGAAGCCGCCCTCGACCAAGCCCCAGACGCGCGCGCCGATCGTCTTTTCTGCATCGTAGCCAGCGGCAGGCAAGAGTGGGGGTAGGGGTGGGCGATAGCCGGCCCCTGCCAAGCCCAGCGCACGCTGTTTCGCTTCGAACAAAAGGCGCGCCGGGTTCAGCGAAATTCCGTCCGTTTGCCGCAGGTATTTGAGTGATTTTGCCTCTTCCGCACCGGTTGCCACCTTGGCCATGGCGATGTTCAGCGAGGCCTGACCGATGAAGGGCAACAGATCCACGCCCGACACGCCGAGCAGCTCGCACGTGTAACGCTCGACCATGCGCAAACAGCCGCCGCCTGCGGGCACGAGGCCCACGCCAACCTCGACCAAGCCCATGTAGGTTTCGGCGTACGCTTGGCAAGCGTCTGCGGCCATCGCCACCTCTGCGCCGCCACCGAGCGTGTATTGGAAGGGCGCGGCGACCACGGGCACTTTGGCGTAGCGCAGCCGTTGCAACGCGTTTTGCAGACTCGTCACCACGGCTTCGACTTGCGCCCATTGCTTGGCCTGTGCGGCCATCGCGATCAACATCAGGTTCGCGCCAGCGCAGAAATGCTCGCCATTGTTGCCGATCACGACGGCTTGAAAGTCTTTCTCGGCGACCGTCGCGGCTTCGCCGAGCATGGCGATGACGTCGTTGTCGAGTGTGTTCAACTTGCTGTGAAACTCCACGCACAACACGCCGTCGCCCAAGTCGACCAAGGACGCGCCGTGGTTCTTTTTCACGACGCGCGCCGGCTCGGATTTCAGCGCGTCCAGGCGGATCTGCCTCGGATCCTGCGGCACGGGCTGCGGGGCCTTCGTGCGCGTGTCGAAGTACGAGGGCGCGGCGGGGCCACCGGCATAAAAGCTCGCGCGGCCCGAAGCCAGCATCTGCTCGACCCAAGCGGGCACGGAAATGCCTTCGACCTTCATGCGCGTGACGGATTCCGGAACACCGATTGCGTCCCAAGCCTCGAACGGGCCGAGATCCCAATTGAAGCCCCAACGCATCGCTTGATCGATACTTACGATGTCGTCGGCGATTTCGCCCAAGCGGCGCGCGCTGTACGCGAGCGAATGCGCGAGCACTGACCAGGCGAACTTGCCCGCGACGTCATCCGAGAAGACCAGCTTCTTCAGCCGCTTCTTGACGTCTTCTTCATTTTTGATCGCGCCGAGCGAATCGAAGCGCACCTTTTCTTGTGCGCGGTAGTCTTTGCTCTGCACGTCGTAGACCAGCAAATCCGGGCCCGTCTTCTTATAAAAGCCGGCTGAGCTCTTGCGCCCCAGGCGCCCAGCCGCGACGAGCTCGCGGACGAACTCCGGCACTTGAAAGGTGTTTCGTTCTTCATCGCTGGTCAGCGAGTCGAAGCAATTTTTGGCCACGTGCACGAGCGTGTCGATGCCCACCAAATCCCCGGTGCCGAACGCAGCGCTGCTCGGACGGCCCATTGGTTTGCCCGTAATCTTGTCGACTTGCTCGATGCTCAGCCCAACCTCGAGCATGTGGTGCATCGTGAACATCATCGAGTACACGCCGATGCGATTGGCGACGAAGTTGGGCGTGTCTTTGGCGTCGACCACGCCTTTACCCAAAAATTCACCGAACTCCTCCATGCGCGTCATCACCGCGGGGTCGGTCTCGGGCGCACGGGCCAGCTCGAGCAAGCGCATGTAGCGGACCGGATTGAAGAAGTGCAGCACCAAGAAGCGCGACTTCAGCTCCTTGGGTAGCACCTCGCTCATCGCCGCGATGCTGAGGCCGCTGGTGTTCGACGCCAAGATGGCGCTCGGCTTGACGAAGGGCGCGATCTTTTCGAACAAGTGCCGCTTGATCTCGAGGTTTTCGAGCACCGCCTCGACGATCAGATCGCATTCTTTGAGGCGCTCGAGGTGGTCCTCCAGGTTGCCGGTCGTGACCAAGCGCGCGGCGTCGGGCGTGAAGAAACTAGCCGGCTTGGCCTTCAGCGCTTTGTCGAGGCCACCATCTGCGAAGCGGTTGCGTGCTTTTGGATTGGCGCGCTCCGCCTCCTTCAGATCGGGTGGCACGATGTCGAGCAGGTGCGTGCGAATGCCCGCACCCGCGAAGTGAGCCGCGATCGCGCTGCCCATGACGCCCGCTCCGATGACCCCTGCCGTTTGGATTCGTTCAGCCATTTGCCTCTAAACGTGAAGCTAGCCGAACCCGGTCGCCAGGAGCAAAGCGGGCGCCAGACGCGCTTGGAATCGTCCTCCCGTTGGGCCATGGCGCCACGCACCTACATGGCCGATCATGTCGCCAAGGCTCGCGCGCGCCGTTTGGCACTCGGGCCGAATGCCAGCGCGAGCGCGAAGACGGCGCCCCGCGCGCGCCTCAGGCGCTGAAGAACTTGTGCATCGGTTCCCAGTACATATTCTTCCAGCCGCTGTCGATGTGCGTCGCGTGCTCCTCGACGAGCGCATCGTGGTCGAGCACGAGCTTCGTCCCTTTACCGTCCGCGCTCAGCTCGAACCTCACGATCGAGTGTACGCCGGCGGGCCAGTTGCCTGCTCGCCAGGTTTGGACGATGCGAGTGCCAGCCACGAGCTCGACGTTCACGCCCGAGATTTTACCGCCGTATGCGGACCACAGGCCCCCGACTTTGGCGTCGATTTCCGCTGGCGCGCCCGTGAGCTTGCTGTGCTGCGCGGAGTTGACCAAGGCCTCGTACAGCTGCTCGGGAGCCGCGGAGAACGTCACTTCTTGATGAACTTTTGCCATGAATTCCTCCAAACCATTGACGTTAATTAACCAATTGGTTAAACATCGGGCTGTCTCGTATGTCAACCGCGAAGCGCTCGAAAGCGGATCGCCGACTCGACGCCGTATTTCATGCGCTGTCGGACGGCACGCGTCGTCGCATCGTCGACGGCTTGTCGCGTGGGCCCGTATCGGTGACCGAGCTGGCGGCCCCCTTCGTCATCTCGCTGCCCGCGGTCTCCAAGCACCTCGATGTCTTGGAACGCGCTGGGCTGGTGCGTCGTGAGCGGGACGGTCGCTTTCAGCGTTGTCACTTGGTTGCGGCTCCTTTGGATGACGCGAGCGTGTTCATCGAGCGCTACCGCTCCTTTTGGCACGCTACGCTCGAGCAACTCGCCGAGTTCGTGGAAGGTCGAGCCGAGTCGCCGCCTTCGACACCCGCGCGCAGCAAGAGGAAGCAATGAGCAGTCCGATCACGCTCGTGGTTCGCCGCACCATCCAAGCGCCCGCAGAGCGCGTGTTCGACGCATGGACGCGCCCGGAGCATTTGGTCAAATGGTGGGGCCCGCGTCCAGTCACGTGCATCGAGGCCGATGTCGATCTACGCGTGGGCGGCAGCTACCGCATCGCCAACTTGTTCCCGGATGGCAGCGTGCTCTGGATCAGCGGTGAATTCGAGGTCGTGGAGGCGCCTCGGCGGCTCGTGTACACCTGGCGCACGGAGCAGAAGAGCGAGACCGAAGCGGAATGGTCGCGGGTCAGCGTGCGTTTCGAGACGCAGGCAAATTCCGCTGCTACCGAGGTGATCGTGCTGCACGAGCGCATCGACAGCGAGGCCACACGCACCGGTCACGAGCGCGGTTGGCTCGGCTGTCTCGACAACTTGGCGCGCTTCTTCGATGCGGAGTGAGCGTGTCTCGCGGGCCGCTCACTCGCCGGTGCCGTGCTTCAAGTCAGGCTGAATCAGGCGCGCGATCTTTTCCTCCAGCGTGGCGACTTCATACGGCTTGCTGATGTGCTCGACGCCCAATCGGGCGGCTAGCGTGGAAGCCTCCTGGCTCGCTGAAGCGAGCACGATCGGCACAGCGATGCCCGTATCCTGCATGCGCAAGATCAGCGTCTCGCCGTCCATCAGTGGCATCATCAGATCGATGATCATGGCGTCGAACGACTCGGTTTGTAGTAGCCCGAGCGCTTCGAGTCCGTTGCTGGCAGTCGTGACATGGTGTTTGTCTTCCAACACGACTGCCAATGCCTCCAAGATGTCGGCGTCGTCGTCGACGACGAGTAGGCGAGTCATGGGTTCTGCCCTGACGCACGGTCGTCGGCGAACCGCTCGCGTGCATGGGCGTTGCTCCCCGAGATCATGACAATGGATCGCCGCGCCGACACCATGGCAATAATGCCCATTTCAGTATCACGATCGCATTCGAGGCATAAAAATAACTAGTCAGCGCTGGATTCGTTTACGTGATGTCGGCTTGCCACGCACTCGGCTTCACCCCCCTGTTGCATAAATGCCACGCCAAAAACATCGTGCGGATTCGATGATTTCGTCAAAACGCAGCGCGCACTGCGTCGGATTTGTTTACGAATCAAGGCGTTGCCGAGGCTGCGAAACCCCGCGAGAGCCGCGCAACGGCGCTGGCGAAAGCCGCCGGCTCGATCGGCTTGGCAACATGCAGTTGAAAGCCCTCGGCGAGCGCCCGCCGCTTGTCCTCGGTGCGGGCGTAGGCGGTCACCGCCACCGCCGGGACGCGCTGAGCGCGCATGTCCGGCAACGCGCGAACGGCACGCACCAGCTCGTAGCCGTCCATCCCCGGCATGCCGATGTCGGAGACCAGGACGTCGGGCACTTCTTGCTCGATGAGTGACAACGCTTGCTGGGCGGAAGACGCGGAGCTGGTGATGGCCTCGCACTTCTCCAGGATACTGACCACGAGGTCGCGCGAATCGTCGTCGTCGTCGACCACCAACACTCGAATGCCGCGCAGCTCCGGCACCGCGACCTCGCTCGGTGGACGAAAGTCTGCGCTCGCGGTCGCGCCGTAGCGTAGCGTCGGAGAGAGGCGCGCGCCCGCATGGGGCAGGCGTACGGTGAAGGCCGACCCTCGACCCTCGCCTGGGCTCGTGGCCGTGATCGTTCCGCCATGCAGCTCGACCAAGTGGCGCGCGATCGCCAAACCGAGCCCGAGCCCGCCGTGGCGTCGCGCGAAGCTGCCGTCCGCTTGACGAAAGCGCTCGAACACGAACGGTAGAAAATCCGGGGCAATGCCCTGGCCCGTGTCAGAGACGACGATCTCAATCGACGTGCCGACGCGGCGCACTTCGACTCGGACTCGTCCGCCACTGGCCGTGAATTTCGCCGCGTTCGACAGCAAATTCCAGACGATTTGCTGGACTCGGGTCGCGTCGCCCAAGACTTGTCCCGCTTCTGGATCGAGGCTCACCTCGAGCTCGATGTGTTTGGCTTCGAGAGCGGGATTGGCGCTCTCGATGGCCGAAGCGACCACGCGGATAGGCTCGATCGGGCGCACATCCAGACGCATTTGCCCGGATACGATGCGCGACACATCGAGCAGATCTTCCACCAACCTGGACTGAGCCAGGACATTGCGTTGGATCACCTCCAAAGCGTGACTCAGCTTTTCGTCGGACAGCGCGTTGTTCGTCAAGAGCTGCGACCAACCGAGCATGGCGTTCAACGGTGTTCGGAGCTCGTGAGAGACAGTGGCCAAGAACTCGTCTTTGGCGCGGCTGCTCGCTTCGGCTTCGCTGCGGGCGTGCTCTGCCGACGCACGCGCGGCGCGTTCGGCATCCAACAGACTGCTGCGGTCGGCCTCGACGCGTTTGCGATCCGAAATGTCGACCAGAGCGACGACGCAGCCCAAGATCTTCCCCGAAGCGTCGAGCAAGGGTGCCGCTGTACACAGAAACGAGAGCGTCGGGCCCAGAGGAAGGGTCAGCGTGAGCTCGCGGCTCGACGTGGTGTGCCCGCGCAGCGCCGCCCGCACCGGGTGCTCCTCGCTCGGGCCGCTGTGCTGAAACGGGAATGCCAGAAAAAATGGGCGTTTTATTACGCTCGCGCCGGTGATCGTGCGGGCCGCGCCGCTGGCCCGGACGACCACTCCGTCCACGTCGCACACGATGATGGGTTCCGCGCTCTGCTCCAGGATGGCGTTGGCGAGACGCTCGGAGGCGACGATTTGCTCATTGCGTTTTTGCGCCGTGAGGTCGGTGACGATTACCGAGACACCGGGGCCTTCTTTGGGGCTGTTCTTGGCGAGCGAGAGATACACGGGTCGCTCGACACCGAGGTTCGACGCAAGCCGCATCTCCCCGGATATCGCGCGATCTTGGGCTTCTTCCAGCCAGGCCGCCAGGACCGGTCGTTGCCAGCGCACCACGAAGTCTCGAAGCGGGTTGCCGATCACGCGCTCGAGTCGCTCTTCGACCATTTCGGCGAACGCGGCGTTCGAATACACGATCACTCCGCTGCCGCTGACCAAGAGTGCGCCTTCACTCATGGTTTCGACCAAGCGTCGGTAGCGGTGGTCCGCGCCTTCCAAAGCGTACACCTTCGGACCTTCGGCGGACGACACGACCAGCGCGTCGACGTGCCCGTCGCGGATCGCCGCCAAAGTCGCTTCGGCCTCCTCCAAGCGGGCTCGAAGCGTCTCGACGTCGGGGTCCGACTCAGGCCTTGAGGGTTCGCTTTTTTCTTGGGCCATGGTTTTTTGGCTTTAGATTGAGTCCCACCAGCACACGCTGCTCATTGGACAAGTCGCCCACGATGCGGCGTAGCGGCGCGGGCACCTTCTTGATCAGGGTTGGTACGGCGATGATTTGTTCGTCCTTGGCCAGCACGGGTTGTTGGAAGACGTCCACCACGGCAAGCTCATAGCGGCCGTGCAGGTGCTCGTCGCAAATGGCGCGGAGCGTTTCCACCGAACGGCTCGAGCTCGGCGTCGTACCAGCAATGTACAAATGCAGAACGTAGCGCTCGCCGTCAGCCAGCTCGGAAGCTGCTTCGAAGGTCGCTGTCGAAGACTTGGGCTTGGTCACTTGGGCGTTCGTTTCGCGCTCGCGAGGGGCGTGAGGTTCAAGCCGACGACGACTCGTTCGGTGTTGGTCAGATCACCGATGATTTTCTTCACTGGCGGTGGCAATTGGCGAACGAGCGTGGGAATGGCGATGATTTGATCTCCGCTCGCCAACGTTGGGTTCTTCAATAGATCGATCACCTCGATGCTGTAGCGTCCCTGCAGGTGCTCTTCGCAGACGCGCTTCAGGTGCTCGAATGCCTGCACGCATTTCGGTGTCTCGCCAGCGACGTATAGACGCAGGTTCCAGCGTTCGTCGTCACTGCCCTTGGAAGGGGTGGAGGGGCGGGTCTTTCCGGTGCGCGCGACGCTCGTCATGTTTAAGCTCTCTATGCTCCGTTTTCGATATTTTTGCGGGGTTTGCCGGAGTCCGTCCGCAGTTGCGAGAGGCTCTCGCGGTCGGCGCGGGTCGCCTCGCTGGCGTCGTGAGTGGCGCGCAAGAACCTGCGTGTCTCGTCCTCCTCTACGGCGTACTCGGCGCGTAGCGCGGAGATGTGCGCTTCCAACGTATTGCGCTTCAGATCGAGCAGCCGCTCGCGCCGCGCGGCTTCATCGTTGGCACTGCGCTCTTCACGGGCGCGCCGACGGTCTTCAGCCGATTTGGCGGAACCCAGCAAGACCCCATCGGGCCCGAAGTACACGTCAGCCAGGGAGACCCCAGCGTCGGAAATCAGTAGCTCCCGCACTTGGTTGGAGTGGCGCATGCCGCGCGATTTCAAGAGGTACAGCGTGCGGTTTCGCTCGCCTCCAGCCTCCAGATCGCGCACTTCGATCCAAGTGTCGATCAAGGACGAGATGCCGACTTCGGTTTCTTCGCGGCTCGCGCCGTTCGTGAGGTAGGTGACGAGCCCGGTGATGCCGCGAGTCTTCAACCAATCGAAGAGTCGCACCAGCATGGCCCTGACCTGATGCGCGCTGCTCGACGACGTGAAGCTCGAGACTGGATCCAAGATCACCGTGCGCGGCTCGAAGGTCGCGATCGCCTTGTGCATGGCGACCAAGTGCATTTCTAGCCCGAAGAAGCTGGGCCGCGTTGCCCGCAACTGAAGCAGCCCGGCCTTTTGCCAGTGGCTAAAATCGAGCCCGACCGAGCGCATGTTGCGTTCGATCTGGGACGGAGACTCCTCGAAAGCGAACACCATGCATCGCTCGCCGCGTTGACAAGTCGCATTCGCCAGGTTCGCCGCGAGGATGCTTTTGCCCGTGCCCGCGCCTCCGGATACCAAAATAGTGCTGGTTCGGAAGAAGCCCGCGCCGCCGAGCATGTCGTCGAGCGCCGGAACGCCGGACGAGACGCGATCCGCGCTGACCTGGTAGTCGAGCTGCAAGCTCGTTGCGGGCACGACCGAGAAGCCCGTGTCGTCGATTAAGAACGGGTACTCGTTCGTGCCGTGGCCCGAGCCGCGGTACTTGATCACGCGCAATGTTCGCGTGGCTGCCTGGTCGGACACGCTTTGGCCGAGAAGCACGACGCAGTCCGAGACGTATTCTTCCAGCCCCTGTCGGGTGAGCGTGCCCTCTCCGGCCTCGGCCGTGACGACCGCTGTCAGCCCCTTTTCTTTGAGCCAACGAAATAACCGCTGGATTTCGGCTCTCAAGACCATCTGGTTCTTGAGTGCGCCAAACAACACTTCTAGTGTGTCGATCGCCACGCGCTTGGCGCCAACGCTTTCGACCGCATGTTGCAAGCGCACGAAGAGCCCGTCGAGCGAGTAGCCCCCCGCCTCCTCGATCTCGTTCGGGTCGAGGTGAATGTAGTC
>DATHOI010000104.1:0-4915 GCA_035485095.1 Polyangiaceae bacterium
GTTCGCGCGTCACGACCAGTACGGACTGGCCCTGCTTGCCCGCGCGGCCAGTGCGGCCGGCGCGGTGCACGTAGGCGAGCGCCGAGCTCGGCAGCTCATAGTGCAAGACCCAGGGCACGTCGGGCACGTCGATGCCGGTCATGGCCTGGTCGGTGGTGATCAGCACACGCGCTGCGGAGCTGCCGAATGCACGCAGCGCGTTCTGCCGGTCGAGCTTCGAGCGATCCG
The DNA here is from genome assembly GCA_035485095.1 of Polyangiaceae bacterium. Lineage (GTDB taxonomy): Bacteria > Myxococcota_A > Polyangia > Polyangiales > Polyangiaceae > PMG-095. Next base: position 229 of record DATHOI010000104.1, read on the forward strand.
TGCTCAAGCTCACGGGCTTCAAATTGCGCTCGCTCAGAAAGCGATACAAATGTCGAATCAAGTTCGGTTGATTGACGAACACGATCGCGCGCTGGCACTTTTCCTCTTCGATGAAATGAGCGAGCTGAATGTCTTTGCTGCTCTCCGCGCGCGCGTGCAAGAAGTGATGAGAAATGTGGGTGTCGAGCGGGTCGGCCTCGACGCGCGTGTGCACGGGCGCATCACCCATGAATTGCTCGGCCAAGCGCTTGGCACTTGCGCCGAGCGTCGCTGCCGCGAAGATCAATTGCACCTTCGGCTCTGGTCGAGACAAGATCTCGCGCAAGTAGTCGGCGCCCTGCGTCGCTAGAATCGGGTCGGGCTCGTCGAGCACGATCGTCGTCACGCCCTTGAGCTTGCGCTCGGCGAATTGCTCCAAGATTCGCCCCGTCGTGCCGACCACGAGCCGCGTGCTCTGTTGCACCTTGGCCTTCTGCTTCCGCGTGTTGGTGCTAGAAACGAGCGCGCCGCTGCTGATGCTCGGATTCTTGTAGCGATCGGCGACGCGTAGCGTTTGCAGGGCGAGCTCGGTCGCCGGAGCGAAGACCAGTGCCCGGCCGGTGCTCGGTTCGCGCAAGCGCTGCAGAATCGGCAGCAGATAGGCCAGCGTTTTGCCCGTCCCCGTGCCGGACTGCAAAATCACGTGCTCGCCGGCCAAGATTGGAGCGAACGCTGCGACCTGCACGGCCGTCGGCGTCGTGATCCCGTCAGCCTGGAAAACCGACTGCAGTCGCTCGTCCACGAGTAGACCGAGGGCGGCGAAAGTCGGCTGATCCATGCGCGGGCTCATAGCACCGGAGTGGCAGCGCCGACGCCGATCTGCCGATTCCCGCAATATCGTTCTATCCGCGATGGGTTCGAGCCGCGTACCCTCGAACGGTGGAGATGAGCGGCTACGGGGAGTCGGTACCCTCGCTGGCTGTCGGGCCAATGCTCACGTATTCGCAGTGACGGGAGCATTTCGGGCGTAGTCGCTTTGGGGAGTCGGGCCGGTGCGGGGACACGAGGGGGGCGAGGGGGGGTCCCTCGGGATCCGTCAACAGCCGTCGGGGCCGCATGCGGCGCCCTCTTCGAACTGCGCGGGCTGTGCTGCGCGATCGGCGAATGCTCGTTTGAGCGCGCCGAGCAGCAGCTCTGCTGGCTGCGCGCCGGATACGGCAAACCGCTCATCGATCACGAAGAAGGGCACGCCATTGATGCCGAGCTCGCAGGCCTCGCGCTCGTCAGCGCGGACTTCCTCCGAGTAGGCGTCGCTGCTCAGCACCGCGCGCACTTCCTCAGCAGGCAAGCCTGCTGCGATCGCCAGGCGCTGCAGTGTTTCCGGATCGCCGATCGCTTCACCCTCGGACATGTACGCGCGCAAGAAGCGCTCCTTCACGGCGTCTTGCACGCCGCGCAGCTCAGCCAAGTGGAGCAGACGGTGCGCGTCGAACGTGTTGCCTGGACGAATGTGCTCGAAGTCGAAATCGAGCCCGTCCGCCTTTGCGGTCTCTGTCATTTGTGCGAGCCGTGCTTCTGCCTGGGCCAGTGGCGAGCCGTACTTTTTCGACAGCCGCTCGGCGTACGACACACTCCGATCACGCTCGCGCGGCGCTTGCGGATCGAGCTCGAACGCACGCCACACCACCTGCACTTGAGCCGCCTCCGGGAGCTGCGCAAGCGCTGCCTCCAACCGCCGTTTGCCCACGAAACACCACGGGCAAGCGATATCCGACCAAACATCCACGCGCATCGGTTTCATCACCCATTATTTATAAGTCGTGCTGTTTGAGCGCGCTAGGGGCGCGATTTGCGCCTGATTTACGGCGCGAGCCGGACAACGCGCCGCCCGGACCTTGCAAGAAGGTGCAGGCCACGCTTCGCGGGCAGAGCTTGGATTCGAAACGTGGGTCGACCTCCAATTCGACGGATTGCGCGTTGGCCCCCCACGGGGGCGGAGCCCACGTTTGACGGGGGCCCTGGCGCGCGCAGCGAAGCGAGCACGCCAGGCGTGACCGCCTTTTATGAGGAGTGGGGGCAACCCAAAACACTCGCTCTGCAAAAGTGAACCAGAGCCGCGGCGTAACGCGTTGATGCGGAAACGACTCTTACCGTTGCAGCGCCAAAACGCGCGCTGCGCGCATTTAATGTGAGCCGATTCTCCACCTGGCTGACTGTTAGTAGGGGCGTGATTCGACCTTTGTTTTTGGTGGATGTTCTACACGACCATGGGAGACCGCATGACCTTTCGTCGCTCTGATTCGATCGAGAACGGGTTCAGTGGAAAGTGGTGCTCACGCGCGAGCGCCTATGCACTGCTGGCCTGTTTGCCGTTGCTCGCGGCCTGCGGCTCTGCCGGTGGTGAAGGCGAGGCGGATGGATCGATTCGCGGCGAGCTACACACGTATCGCATCGACTATTTGGACGGTCGCAGCGAACGCACTTTTTACCTTGCCTCGCCGGATGCGAGGCAAGCCGAGATCAAGCTCAATTTTGCCAGCGATCCCGGCTTGCAACCGTGGACGCAGTTGAAGGTGTGGGGCACGCCAACGACGGATGGCCTCACGGTCGAGCGCTACCAAGAGCAAACGGAAACGACGACCGACGGCGTCGAGGTGTCGACGCAAGCGCTATCGACGGTCACGAAGAAGACGGCCACGGTCGGCTTCGTGCTGATGGACGTGGGTGACGGCGTGAACCTCACCGCCGCCGATGCGAACACCGCGATTTTCGGCACGCGCGCCGCGACGCAGGCCGGGCTGAATCAATTCTACAACGAGAATTCCTACGGCGGCTTCAACTTCACCGGCGACATTTTAGGCCCGGAGACCGTCACCACGCTGGGCACCTGCCAACAAGACGCGATCAACGCGATCGAGAAAGCGTGGCCCACGACGCTCGGCAAAACCTACGACCACTGGATGCAATACATCGGCTCGAACTACGCGAGCTGTGCTTGGGGTGGGCTCGGCGGTGAGGGCACCGCGGCCAGGCCCGCGAGTGGCTCGTGGTACAACGCGAGCACGAGTTGCACGGTGCTCAATCAAGAGGTTGGTCACAATCTCGGCCTCATGCACTCGAACTCGATCACCTGCACGAACGCGCCATTTGCCGACGATCCGACCACGTGCATGGGTGCCGAATATGGCGACCGCCATACCGTGATGGGCAGCGGCTGCGCGCACTTCAACTCCTACGAGAAGTGGTACGAGGGTTTCATCGGCGGTTGCAACGGGGTGCGCGCGACCGCGACCGGCACGTACGTGCTTTTGCCGACCGAGCTGCCGTGTGACGGCGTGCAGGCTTTGCAGATCCCGATGCCGAAGACGCGGCCGTTTCACAACACGACGGGCACCGCGACGGTCGTCAATCTGAGCAAATACTATTTGGAGCTTCGTACCAAGGTATCGATCGACGGCAAGGAGCCCGCGCCGGACGTGCTCGTGCTCGTGGGCGGTGACGTGCCAGCGTCCAACAAAACCTCGGAATTTACCTGGGTTTTGGATATGGATCCGACCACCCCGAAAACCGCGGAGGGCTTGGTCGCAGGTGGCTCCTACACTGACCCCGCGGGCGGCGTGACCTTCGCCGTGCAAGACATCGACGCGACGCACGCGACGATCAGCGTGACTGTCGCGGCGAGCTCGGGTCCGCCGACGTGTATGGACGGCACCGCGTTCAGCGGGCCGGGCCCGTCCGCGTGCGGCACGACGGTCCCCGTGGGTAGCGGTGCTGGCGGCAGCGCCGGTGCTGGAACGACTGGCGGTGCGAGCGCGGGTGGGGCAGCTAGCAGCGGTGGCGCGAGCAACACTGGGGCGAGCAACGGCGGCGCGAGCAACGGCGGCGCAAACAGCGCGGGCTCGAGCAGCCTCGGCGGTAGCGCGGGCAGCTCCAGCGGCGGCGGCGCGTCGGGTGCCGGTATCGGCATTGCGGGTGGTTTCAACAGCGCTGGTGCGAGCGGCAGCGTGGGTTCAAGTAGCGCGGGTGCGGCCTCGGCCGCAGCGGGCACGGGCGGCGCATCGAGCGGGAACGCCGGGTCGAGCAACAACGCTCCGGCCAGCTCGTCGGACTCGTCGGGTTGTTCGTGCCGCGCGGCGCCGACTGCCCCGTCGCGCTCCGGTTTGGCCAGCATCGCGCTGCTCGTGCTTGGTTTGGCGCTGCGCCGTCGACGCGAACGAGCGCGCGTGGCGCGCACGGGCGTGTTTGCGCTGGGCGCTTCCCTGGCCGCGGCGCTTGCCGGTTGCTCCTCGAAGTCAGAGCCCACTGCTGGCGATCAAGCGGCGACCAGCGGTGTCTCCACTGACGGCGGTGACTGCACTGCGGCTCAAGGCAGCGTCAGCGCGGGGCTGAGCCAAATCTCGAAGGGCGGTTACAACTTCACGTTGACCGCGCTCGCGCCATCGGCGCCCGTTCAATCGGTCGAGCCGCCGGGCAACACTTGGACGATTTCACTGACGGATTCGAGCGGAGCACCGGTGACCGGAGCGACCATCGTCGAAACGAGCGTCATGCCAGAGCACATGCACTCCACCACTCCCGGGGCCGTGATCGAGCAAGGTGGCGGCACGTATGAGCTCGAGGATCTGCTGTTGCCGATGCCTGGCCTGTACTCGATTACCCTGGATTTCTCGCCTGCAAGTGGTGTCACGGAAAGTGTCGTCTTTCCGTT
>DATHOI010000105.1:0-2167 GCA_035485095.1 Polyangiaceae bacterium
TGAAGGCTCATGCGCGGGCGAACTCGGAGGGGCGTTTCTAGCCGGGCGTCTGCCGTCGAGCAACCTACGCCATATTTCGGGTATTCCCAGCGGCCTGGCTGAGATGGGGATGTGTTGCAACCGTGAAAGGGGGCGTCAGGGGCGATCACCGAGCAGCACCAGGTAGTCGACCTTGGCGGCATCGTCGTCGAGCGCGTGGCCATCCGGCGCGCTTTTCCCGAGCTGAGCGCTGTTGTCGACGACGAGGTAGTAGCTGCCCGGCTCGACATTGACGAAGCGCTGCCAGAAGCCGACGCCCTGCGTGGCGGTTTCGTCGAGCAGCGCGGGCGTCGCGAGCGACGCGCCACCCGCCGCATGCAGGTACTTGTCGAGGAGCGTGTCGCCGATCGGCTTTGGCACGACGAGCAGATCGACGTTCGGCGCGCCGTCGAGCGTGACGGTCAAGTACAAGGCTTGGTTCGAGTCCGTGACCTCGAAGGCCCCGATGTAGTCTTGCTGGCCGCTGTGCACTTCCGTCCGTTCGTTGGCTAGAACTTGCTTGGCCGTGCGTTTCACTTCGAAGGGCTTGAACGGTGCCTCGCCAGTTGGCACGAGTCCGAGCGCAAAATCGCTGTCGCCGCTCGAGTCGTGACGGATGACCGTGAAGCCGCGGCGCAATTGGCTCTCCACGATGTGCTCGCCGAGTTGGTCTGCGCTCATGCCGCTCGCCGCGAGCGAGCCTTGGGCCAACAAGGATTCGACGAGCGTAGCCTGGAAGGCCGCGCCGTCGATCTGGCGGGGCCTGAAATACACGTACATCAGCCCGTCGCTGAGCTGGAAATCGGTCTCGTATTCCACGACGCCTCGCGAGGTGAAGCCGATCCTTTTGCTCAGGTTGGTCCAAGCGTAACCCTTGCCCGTGTACTGCACGACGAACGACTTGTGGGCTTCGTCGTCGAGCACTTGTGACTCGCATGAGTCGGCGAAGAAGCGGCCCACGACGGGCTCGTCGTCCCCGAACTTGAGCGGCGCGCCGCCCTTCAGCATTTCGCCGCAAAAGCTGTCGAGCCCGAATTTCAGAATGTCGAAGCGCAACGACCGATTGGCGGGGTCGTTCATGACGCCGGCGCCGAGCACCGTGACCGCGTGCGCGCCGAGCGAGTCGTTCGGGGCGCAGCCAGCCGGGCCGACGAAGGCGACCAGAGCAGCTAGAGCGGGAAGCCACGACAGACGGGGGACGCGCATGAGGGGCGCAGCATAACACTGTCATTTGATGCGCGGTCGTGTGGCTCACCGGCGCCGGCGGGCGCGCGCCGGTTGCGCGATTTTGCGCACTTTCCGAATTGCAAGAGCGCGACTGAGTTGACAAGTAGCAGCGTTGACACGAAAAGTTGGGCCTGAAATGGGCCATGTTGCGATTCTCGGTGCCGGCGCTTGGGGTACCGCTCTGGCCCGCGTGCTCGCCGAGCACGGCGAGGCGGTGCGCCTTTGGACGTGGCAGGCGGAGCACGCGGCTGCCATGCGACGCGCGCGCGAGAACCGTGAGTTTCTACCCGGTTTTTCGCTAGACGCAGCCATCGAGCCGAGCGCGCACTTGCAGCACGCCCTGGGCGGCGCGAACGCCGTGTTGCTCGTGGTCCCGACGGCGGCGTTTCGCAGCACGCTTTCACTGGCTCGCCCGTACATTCCGAGTGACGCCACGATTCTGATCGCGAGCAAGGGCATCGAGCCAGGTTCGCTGATGCTGCTCAGTGAGGTCGTCGAGGCCGTGCTCGGCGACGCAGCGCGCGCGCACACGGTCGTACTATCCGGCCCCAGCTTCGCGAAGGAAGTGGCGCTCGGCTTACCGACGAGCCTGGTCGCGGCAGCGACGTCCGAGTCTCTTGCGATCGGCGTTCAGCAGCGGCTGTCCTCGGATCGCTTTCGAGTCTACGCGGGTGACGATCCGATTGGCGTTCAAGTGGGCGGCGCGTTGAAGAACGTCATCGCGATCGCCGCGGGCGCGTGTGACGGTCTGGGTTTTGGCTACAACACCCGGGCCGCGTTGATCACGCGCGGCTTGGCCGAAGTCGCTCGGCTCGCGCTCGCCAAGGGCGGTCACGTGCTCACCCTCGCGGGGCTCGCGGGGCTCGGTGACTTGGTGCTCACCTGCACCGGAGAGCTCAGCCGGAACCGTACCGTCGGCTAT
>DATHOI010000106.1:0-5338 GCA_035485095.1 Polyangiaceae bacterium
CACACACCGCGAGGCCCGACACTTCGTTCGCGGTGCCATCGATGCCGAGCGTGCCGGCGTTGCACGTCGACATCATTGCGTCGGCTACTATCTGACCGCAGACGTGGATCGTTTGCCCCCACAAGGTCGTGGTGCAACCCAGGCCTGAAGCGCAATCGGAATTGGTCGCGCATGCATAACCTTCGCGCGCGGTGCCGGCAGGCACGCAGCGTCCGCTGCCCGACGTCGTCGTGGGGATGCACATCGAGCCAGCCGCGCAGCCGCACGAGGGAAGCACCGTGCACTGAGTGCCGGGATCGAGCCCGGCGCAAGACGGCATGCACGCACCGCAGTCCGCACTGCAGGTCGTGCAACTCTCGGTTGCCTGGCAGATCTTGTCGCCGCAGACCGGAGTCTGCACCGGCGTCGTACAACTCGACACGCCGTCTCCGGTGTAACCGTCGTCACAAACACAGTCGTATTGGAGCCCACTCGGGATGCACGTCGCGTGGGCCGCACATTTCACCGCCCCATCGCTGCAATCATGCGACAGGACGGGAGCAGCTCCTCCCGCTAGGCCTGCTGCGCCAGCCGAGATTGAGCCGCCCTCGCTCGATCCGCCGCCCTGACCTGACGAACCGCCGGCGGACCGCTCGCCTCCGGCGGGCGTCGTCGAAGAGGAACAGCTCGCACACACCATCGCGAGCGCGAAGAGGAAGCCAAACCGCATGCGCGAAGTAACCATCTCCAAACGATCTCCATCCGTTGTCACTTGGGCGGCGCCGGAGCGATCAACTGTAGGTTGAGTCCACCTGGATAAGCGTAGGCCGTGTAACTTGCGTAGCCGATGATTTGAAGCCCCACGGGCTTGTCCGAAGCCAACGAGTGCGCCCCGCTGATGCCATCGCCGAGCCGCACGCGTGCGATGCCGAAACTAGAACCGCCAATGGGCTTCGGCGACGCGGGCAGCGCGCGGCCGTCGAGCGTCACCTTCGCATCAAGCGGCATCGTCACATCGACGAAATTGACGTCGTAGTCATCGGGCGCCAAGAACACGTAGTCGGTGCGGAACTGATCCACGGTCACCGCTTGGGTCTGTGCTGGATCGCCGCGCTGCACGACGTCATCGGGGTCGGCGATCGCAGCACTCAAAAGAAATGTCCCAACTGAAATCTCGTGGTCGGCGACTACCTCAAAGTCTTGCTGTAGGACTCCCAAGTCCGCAACGTCACCCGCATCCAGATGCGTCGGGGCCCCGGCTGGCGCACCCCCGGGGTACGTCAACGTTGTCCCGTCCGCGTTGCCGTACAGACGCACCATGTGCGGAGCGGGCAGGCCGAATACGCCAGTCGGTTGGGCCACCACGTAGTGCTGGCCCAGCGTTTCTGCAGGAAGAATCGACTCCTCGAGATGGTCGCAGGTTGTGGCCATGCCGCTACTTGTCATCGTCGGGAGGGAGGCACAGCCTGCTCCAGCAATCACCTGAACCGGATGATCTGCCTGAATGAGCGAGCCGCTCAGGTCAGACGCTGCGTCGGTCGCCACCAATTGAACAACGTCACCCGCGTTCAGCGAGATTTGGACGACATCTCCGCCCTTCGATGCTGGCACCGGATTGCCAGCAAGCACGTTCGCCGTCACGCTCAGCTTGACCGAAACGGTGGTCAGATCTTGAGTCCCCGTAATCGCGACGAATGCCTGCGTACTGTTCGTCGGCAGCGTCGTCACGCGGTAGTTCCCCGTCAGCGCACTCGTCGGAAGCAGGATCGTTGCGTCGTTCGTGAACGAGAAGCAGCCGCTTTTGGCGGGCTGCCCCATCGGAGGCGTGCAAACTTGGAGTCCCGGGCAGGAGGACCAATTCTTCTCATTAGGCCCTCCAGTGCCGCGAAACTCGAGCGCGTTGAACTGGTTCACGATCACCGGAACCGTCGAAGTGAGGTGATACGCGCCCTTCGCCGCAAAATTCGATGCTGTCGACGGCATCACGTCGGAGCACGTGTCGGCATCAGGACCTTTCAGGGCCGGAACCCAGGGCAGGTACACGGTCGAGACGCCGCCCGCTGGCACGGTCGCCGTTGCAACGACGCCGGTCGGACCCGTTACTTGGACGGTCGCGGTCTGCCCGCCGACGTTCGCGACCACCGCGGCAAAATCGAAGATCGACCAAACGGGATTCATCGTCACTGTCGGCCAGAAATCGCAACCGAGATACGAATGGGCCTGTTCGGCTTCAGCGCACGTTGCGGGAGCGGTCGGCGCAGTGCTTGCGTCGCCGTTGACGTTCAGGCTGAGGCCACCCGCACCGCTTCCCCCGTCGACGTTCCCTTGAGTGCTGCTCGTGCTCTTCTCGCTTTTCGCACAGCCGCAAACGATGAGGACCGACGATGCGCAGAGGAAGGCCGCAGAACTGTACGGCAGGCGCTTGGCGATAGATGGCTTCATGGCTTACCCGCAGTACCCGAGCTCGACCAACAAGCCCTTGACGCTCACGTGTTGCGTGACCGAAAAGGAGGTGCACGTGCCGGTTGAACAGGTCGTTTCGTTCATGAGGCAGAACGGGGTGCAGGCGCCCTTGGTTCCGCTTGACGTAAGGCAGACCAGACCTGGACCGCAAACCAACGTCACGTCGTCGCACACCCCGCGCACAGGAACAGTGCCGGCCGCGTAGCAATCGGTTGTCCCTGAAGGACCATCGTTCGACGGGTCGCAGCCCCCGCCCGCGGGGCAACCAACGAAACTCGCGCTGCCTCCCTTGTTGGGAGGATCAGCGGGGTTGCATTGCAGTGAGCAAAAACTGAGTTGTGGGATAGCGGCGTTGCCGCCCGTCGCCGGGTATGGAGAGCAGGTTGCGTACGGTGCAGAGCCACAATCGGAGACCGAGTCGCAGCGTTGATGGCATTGGCCGTAGATACAGAGCAGATCGGCTTCGCAATCGTTGATGGAGTTGCACGTGTCGCCGTTTTTTCCGACACCAGTGCTGTAGCAACTCGTTGTCCCAGAACTGTTTGCAACCATGCACACGCGCCCCGCTGGGCAACCCGCCTGCGGATTCACTGTGCAGGCTGTGTCTGCGGCAACGCTGTTGTCCGGTGTGATCGTGCTGGTACCCGAGCTGCCTGCAGCCGAACCGCCAGTGGCTGAGCCACCCGCTGCCGCACCGGCCGAACCACCCGACCCCGAAACGCAACTCCCCGAAGTCGTGTCGCAGACGAATCCAGCGCCACACTGCGCCGTCTCAGAACAGCCAGCCTTAGTTGTGGGAGATGGGTCAGAGCCGCATCCGATCAAGACAGCGAAGCAGAAGCCCACGGCCGAGCCCAGTTGAGTTAGCACCCTAGCTCTGCCCAATACCGCCATTTCCCGTGAGCATCATCGCATGGGGCTTTGCCCCGTCTATAGGTAGTTTTTTTAAACTCTCCGAAGACCGAATGCTCGGATCATTGGGCTTTTATCGGGCCCGGTGATGGGCAACGACTCGGAAATCGCCCGGCAACACAAGAGAACTCGGACCTCCAAAATGGTGGGAGCGCGGCGGGCGAATCAACACATCGCGTGATTGGCAGTAGCCGGCCCGATACTTCCGGTCTTCACTTTGTTGCTACTGCAGCATCAACCTTTCGCAGCGTCGGAAGGTCAACCGGCTCATAGTCGAATTCGCACTTGCTCCAGTCGAGGATCTTCCCGAAATCGTTCTGCTTGAAGCAAATGTCGTCGGCGAAGCCGCCGAGCCATGATCCCGTAACGACCCGGCTTTCGGCCGGATGCAGTTTACCAGTGCACATGATCAGCGATTCGAGCTTCACGCCTGGAGCGCCCTTCTGAACGAGTCGACCCCGCAGGCAAGTGGATACCGCCGTCTCGCTGAGATTTGTAAACGTGCATGTGACGGTTGTCCGATCGGTGATGCAGTTGCTCGAAACTTGCGCCGCCGGGACCCACACGCCCGGCGCATTGGCGTCTCGTAGCTCGACCAGCACTGCATCAACGTGCTTCGTCACGTTGTCGATGCGGGTGAGCATCGCATCATGCGTGCGCACCTGGAGATAGATCAGCGTTCCAACCGCGCCCAGAGTCAGCGCGCCAGCGACGGCCGCGATTGGCTGCCAAGGAACCATCAGGCGCGGCGAGGCAGCTTTGTTCGGGAGATGACTCGCCATCTGCGGATGCTTCTCGACGGCGGTCCACTTCTTTTCGCTTTCTTCCCGGATCAGGATCCCGCGCGGTACGGCGCCCGACCGAATTGTTTCGGCGAACTCTTCATCCCCGAACGGTCCTTCACTCTTTCCATCTCTCGCGACGTACCAACGCATGATCCCTCCTCGGGTAGATCCGCGCACAGTCACGCGCGCTCGAACACGAGGTCAATGGCCATGACGTAGTACTTTCATCGGTAGATTCGCGGCTAGGTGGATAAGTCGTGCGCTACTTCCCGAGATGCTTCCGCACGTCGTCGGCGTTCGGCCCAACGGCATCAACAGCCGCGCGGAGCTCGGCTTCAGTGCAACCGAGCACCGTCGTCCAATAGCGCACGACCTCCGGGGAGGAGTCCAGCTCCACCTTGTTGCGTTCGCGCGGCTTTCGGCTGGAGTAGTCGTCGATCGGCATGGCCTGCCTAGCGTAGGCACGCTGGCGCGACGCGCGCGTAGTACTTTTGTCGGCTCTCGAGCTCTCAGCGGGAGCAGCCGCGAATGCCACGATGAGACGAACAGCATCCACGATGATTGCCACCACATGTGCACGTAGGTGACAGTTCCCCGTCGTTGCAGACGAGCGGCGTATCGCCCGTCGGTGCGCTACTAGCGGCGTGTGCCCCATCGCGGCGCGGCTCGCCTTTCGGTTGCACAACCGCGACGCCAGGGGCCCATTCCTTAGCCGGCGCAAACGTGCATATCCCGCCGAGCCCGACGCAGCACATTTGCCTTGTGCACCACCCGGTCTGATAAGAGGTGCCATCACAGCAACGGACGAATCCGGGGACGTCCAAATCGTGCCGCGGCATTCGCGCCATGACGCCGTTCGCGAGCCTCACTTCGCGATCAAACAAGTACTGGCGCAGTCCTGCGAGCTTCCACTGTTCATTTATATCCGTCGCCGCCTCGATCAATTGCTCCACGAGCGGAGCGCAATTCACGTCGGTTCGAACGTCGGCATGACAGGCGCGTAGTCTCGCTTCGCGGGCCGCCGGACTAAGCGCGCGCAGTTCGGAAATGATCGCAGCGTGCTCGCGCTCGAGCGTCTGTTCGAATTGCTCTTCCTGCGAGAGGGACGGAGCACCTCCATCGATCTCAGGTTTCTGTTCAGCCTCTGGATCGGTCGCAGGGGGCGTGATTGGTGGCTGGGGCTGTAGGTCGTCGCCAGA
>DATHOI010000107.1:0-3819 GCA_035485095.1 Polyangiaceae bacterium
GAACTTCGCACGTTCGAGTCCGGTCTTTGCCGGATAGTATAGGCGATCTAGACTCGCTCTGAGCGTAGCGTTGAAGTCTTGTTCGGCTTGCTCGAGTTTCTCCTCGAGCTCGGCTTGCTGCGGGCTCGACTCAGGGATGACGCGTTTCAGTTTGACGATCGCGTACAGCATTCGCGTTTTTGCTTCCAGGTTGCTCAAATCCGAGCCGTCCCCGGTCAGAATGCAGACGTTGTTCTTCTCTGCTATCGAATGATAGTAGGCGAGTGCTTCTCGGGGCGGGTCTTTGGTATCCGGACTGAGAACGAGGAGCACGCGCCCTTCGCGCAGGTTGACGTCGTCGAGCAGAGGAAGGGCGTGAACCTTGTCATAGGCCTTGCGCTCCTTGGCTTTGAAGGTCTCCTCGAGCCGTCTCCGCATCTCCTGATCGATCTTGTTTTGTGGGGCCTCGCGGAGTTCGCTGGATAGCCGCTTCGTAAGATTCTCCATCGCAGTAAAGTGATGAAGCTCGCCGTCGCGATGCAGGTACCACGCTTCCTTTACCAGCGCATCGAATGCCTCTGCGAACTCGTGAACAGACGTGTTCGGCGCGACCAAGCATTCCAAAGTCCGCTGGCGAGTCATGCCCCGGACGCCCCCGACCGTTTTGCCCAAGGATGCAGCGAGTAACAATCGAGCCACCTCGGCGGCGCAATCCTTGCCGAGTTGCGCGTCGATGACCTCAGCTTTGGCGGAGCCGTTACTCGACGACACGTCGCTGGCAATGGCATTGGCTAGCGCCTCTGCGATCCCTGTCACTTCTGCTCGGACGTCGGAGTCACTTAAATCGAGGTGCTGCATGCCGATGAGATGGACGTCGTTTGCCGGTCGATTCCAGACCGAACGAACGAGCTGGGCAACGAAACGCATCAAGCCGCGGGTCTGTCGGAAGCTCTCGTTCTCTCGGAACAGTGCGATGATGTCCTTCAAAGATGGGTGGAACGGATAGGAGCCCTGTATTTCGGTTGCGATCTGCTCCGAGCTCTTGGCGATGGCTTGCGACTTCACTGCCTCTGCAAATGATTTCGCGTAGGCTTCGCCGACGGCGGTTACGACGTCTGCGTTGGGTAAAGAAGAAAACAGCCTTTTCCGCAGGATCTCGAAGATTTCGTCGCTCGCCAGATCGACGGGTACTATCGCCTTCGCTGATCTGCCGAGCTCTTGGCCGGCGTCACGAAGAACGCGCTGCAGGTCGCGGGAGGCGGAATCGTACGCGCCGCGCAGGTTGGCTACCACGACCGCCGTGCGTGGCGACTTCAGAGCCGCAGTGAGCAAGTTCGCGAACGCGGCTTGCGCCACCTGGGCCGCGTTGCCCCCGCCTACCACCTTTGTTACGTGGTACTCGAAGTAGGGCGGCAATTCGTCGAGTAGGATCAACGTGGGCTCGCTGCCAAGCAGTTCGAGCCACGCAGGTTCATCCGGTGCAGACGGACCGTTCTGCCAATACCGTCGGAAAAGCTCTGGACGTCCCAACTGCGCTGCAATTTCTCCCCAGAAGAAGTGGTCGGGGTAACTGCGCCCTGAAAACGCGACGACTCGCGCGCCGGTGAACGCGGCGGAACGCGCCTGCTCGGGCACTACCTCCGCGCGCAGAGCGTCGTCTTTCACGATGAGGCCGAGCGCCACCATGCTGTGCGTCTTGCCGCCGCCCATAGCCTGCGTGAGCTCGAAGACACCTTGGTCGCTCTTGCTGGCAAGCCGCCGCAGGCACTGTTCGAACAGTAAGCGCATTCCAGACGTGACATGATTTCTGGCGAAAAAAGCGCGCGCTTCACTCGCGTTGCGTCGAAGCGTCGCAAGATCTTCGATCTGGTCCTTGTAGTCGGATCGAAGGACACTGGGGTCGGGCGTGCAGGCGTCGCGCGTGGTTCTGAGCACGCGGAATACCATCATTTATGATGGTATTCCGCAACCGTTTCACGCTATTCTAGGTGCCGCAGGGCACAAGCGGTGCTGGGCAGAGCGCGGCGTCAGTAGTATCGTTGGGAGATTCTTCGATGATGCTCGCCAAGCCAGCCAGACGGGCGAAGGACAGGCCGTGCACAAGTAGCTAACGTTCACGACTCACGCCGCGGCCGCCCAAGACGAGGCTCGTCATTGGCGCTCCGTGAGTGTCGAGGAGCGGGTCTCCGCCGTCGAGTTACTGCGCGAGGCCACGTTGGGAGTTTACGGTGAAGCTTCCCTAAGACTGGAACGAGTTTATCGGCTTGTTATTCGCGCACCGCGGGGGTGACACCGACGCTCGCCGCCATGCCGATGCTGGCCTCGCTTCCTGATCGTGGGCGCGCACGCCTTGGCGGCGAGCGGTAGACCTCGAGCTACGCAAGATCTCGACGTATGGGTCGAGCCGTCGCAAGAAAACGCGGGACGCATCTGCGATGCGCTCACTGAATTCGGTTTGCGGAGCTGGGTGCCGCGCGAGGCGAGCTTGCGCAGCCGGATAGACTCGCCACGCTCGGGCGAGCTCCGCTGCGCATCGATGTCATGACGAGCATCGACGGCGTGACGTTTCCACAGGCTTGGGCGGAGCGCCTCGAGGCACCATTTGGCGAGCACAAGGTCGGTTTTTGGGCCGGCGCCTATTGATTCAAGACAAGTTTGCTACCGGTCGAACGAAGGATCGACTCGACGTCGAATTGCTCCGCGAGGGCGACGCGGAAGACTAGTCTCTGCGGCGCCTAGTGTTGCGACTGACAGGTGAAGCAATTGTCGCCGGTGCAGCCGTCGCGCACGACGCAGCTACCGAGCTTGCCGGGCGAAAACTCGCAGTTGTCCCCGAACTTGGTGCACGGAGGCAGCCCGCCACCTTTGTCGTGAGCGCGTGACGGACAGCCGCCGAGGGTCAGCATGAAAAGCAAGCAGAGCAGGCCACGCATGGGATGCCGGACTTTAGCATGCTGCGAATGACCCGAAATCAGCGCTCGGATTTACCTCGTCCGCGGCGTGCCGCGCTTTTGCCCGCGAAAGCACTCGCGATGCGCACGATGTGTTGGCGCACGAACTCGAGCGCGTTGTCTTTGCCGAGCGCGTTCTGCCAGACGAGCTCGAGCGCGGTTCCGCTGAGCTGAAAGGGCAGCTCTCGAGTCTGCAAGTGCGGCCGAGTCCGGAGGAGCTCACGAGCCACCACTTCTGGGACCGTGGCAAGTAGACCGGTGCCTTCCAGCGCGGCACCGACATTTTGGAAGCTCGGTACCGAGATCCGCACTTTGCGGCGCAGCCCCAATAGGTCCTCCACCACGCCGCGCAGATCCCCATTGTACGAGACGATGACGTGCTCGGCGGCCAAGTAACGCTCGAGCGTGAGGCGCTTCGGCAAGCGCAGGCTGCTCGGATCGAACAGGCACGTGAAGCCGCCGATGAAGAGCGCGGCGCGTTGCATGCCCGCCGGCAGCTCGTCTGCCACGGTGATGGCGAGATCGACCGTGCCCGAGAGCAACGCCTCACTCACCGTACGAAATTGAATCTGCGAGATGATCAAGCGCAACCGAGGCGCCTCAGCGGCGAGCACGCGCAAGAGCGGCGGTAAGAGCCAAGCGTCGCTCGCGTCAGACAGCCCCAGGCGTACGATCTGATCGCTGGTCTTTGGGTCGAAGGCCGTGGGCGACAGCGCAGCGCTCACCAGCGCCGTCAAGTGAGGCTGCGCGGCGCGTAGCAGACGTTGACCGCGCGCGGTCAGCGCCAAGCCACGACCGGCGCGCGCGAACAAGGGCTCACCCACCACGTTAGTCAGACGCCGAATGGCGGCGCTGACCGCCGGCTGAGTGAGGTACATTTGCTGCGCTG
>DATHOI010000108.1:0-6613 GCA_035485095.1 Polyangiaceae bacterium
CGACCATCCCCGAGAGGCCGACTAGCCCCATTTCGATCACGCGACGGCGCGCGACGGCGGCCGCCAATTCGGCGGCTGAGGTCATGGTCACGTTCAGCGTCCACTTGTAGAGCGTGGTCTCGAACGGGCGCCCGAGCGTCAATCCGCCGCGGCTGAGCGGCGGCCCGAACACGATGCGACCTTCGGCATCGACGACGTTGACTCGGCTTTGTTGCACGTCCGAATAAAGCGTCGGAAATAGTTCGTGAACGATGCGCGGCACGTCGTGCCACACCACGACGAGATAGCGCCGGCCGTCGTGCAGTTGCTCCCAGTGGCTCAAGAGATAAGCCTGACCGTGCACGCTCTTGTGTAGATGCCGCAGCTCGTCCATCGGCGTGTGGTCGAGCTTCATTTCACCGAGCATCGCGTTCACGAGCAGATGGGTGAACCGCTCGTGCTCCGGCCCAGGCGCACGCGACGCGACGGCCACCACGTCGTGCTCCGGCGAGCTCATGTCGAGCAGAAGAACCGCGCGCACGGTGGGCGTCTGCAGCGCCGCCGATTCGAGCCACTTGGCGCCAAACCCTTCACGCTCGGTCACGTCGATCACCGAGCGAACGACGTTGTCCTGCTCGATGATGCGCTTGTCGAGTCGATCGGCCTTTTCATTGGCGAGCAGCAGCGTCGCTTCGACGACTGATTGCTCGCGCAATTTCTCGAGCTGAAAGCTCGAGCGAAACATCACGCCGGCGAGGACGAGGACCGCGAGGACGATTGCCGGCAGCAGCAGGAACGTGAGTAACCGTTCGCGCCGGGGTCGATCGGACATGTGGCTAACCGCACGCTTCAGACACGCGCCAACACCACGTCCGCAGCCAAGATGATTGGCCTGTTACTCAAGAACTCGGCGAACTGCTCGCAAATATAGTCCAGAGCGTTGAGCTCACTCAGATGAAAGGGAGCGTCCCCGGCGGGGTTTACCAACTCGATCAAGCCCAAGTAGCGGCCACCTTGGCGCACCGCGCCGCACAGCGCCATTTTGGGCGCAACGCCAACGGCCTGCCAACGTGGACCGTTGAAACGCGGATCGTTCGCAGCCTCCTTGACCGAGACGGCTTGCACACTGCGCATCACCGACAACGCGAGCGGATCCTGATCCGGCATCCGTTGCAACAAGACGCCCTTCGCGTTCGGTCCCTTCGCGCGCACGACGACGAAGTGATTGGTATTGATATCGAAGACGTGGATGAGCACGCCTTCACAGGGCAAGACTTCATTGAGCACGGTGAGCACGAACTCCGCACCGGCGGCCATGTCGCGCATGAAGTGCAGCTCGTGCATCACCTCGAAGAGCTCACTGATCAAATCTTCCCCAGCGCGACGACGCCCAGCCACGGCCAGGCGCGGCCGCGATTGACGTTCTGAATCCGGAGACGACCTGCGCTCGCCGGACGGGGTTGCATGGAACGGCTTGGAATCGAAGCTGATGTCCAGCACGGGTGCCGGGATCGGCGCGGCCTGCACTGGGACGGGAGCCGGCACAGGCGCAGGCTCCGCCGGAACAACGGCCGTCGCTGTGCCGAGCGGTGGAGCGACGAGTACCGCCACTCCCGCCGCGGGGGCAGCCGGTACGAGGACAGCTGCCGGGGCAGCCGGTACGGGCTCGGCGACAGGGACGAGCGCTGCAACCGGCAGTGCAATGGGCGGCGCTGCAACAGGCGGCGCTGCAACAGGCGGTGCAATGGGCGGCGCTGCAACAGGCACAGGCACAGCAACCGCAGCGGCTGAGACCGGCGGAAAACTCCCCTGCGACGAGACTGACGGCGGCACCTGAGATACCGGACCCCCGGGAGCTTCACCAAAACCCGGGAACGCGAGCACCGGAGCGCCACGCCAATCCTTCCAAGCGAAGGTTGCCAGCGGAGGCCGCTCAGGCCGCTTTTGAAATGCGTGATCGAACACCGCGAGTTGCACGAACTTTCCGGCTGCGCGATCTTCGATCGTGGCTGCTACGTCCTTGTAGCGAGCCCAAAGCAACGCTTCGACCTCGGCCCGCGACGTGCCCGGCGTCACGGCGTACGCCACCTCGCGGTAGGTGATCGGGCTCTCGGCGCGAGGCTCCTCGGAGCGCTCGCGCACGACCTGGAAGGGGGGAAGCGCGGCGGCTGCCGGCGCGACCTCGACTTCAACCTCGACCTCGATTTCGAGACCTTTGGGCGCACGGGGCGCTGGCGGCACCGGATCGTCCGGAACCACTAGTTGCTGCATGCGGGGCGGCGCGTTCGAGGTCGGTCGGGGTGGCGCGTTGGACGCCGGACGTGGCGGCCCGTGTGAGGTCGGACGCGGAATGCCGCCACTCGTCGCCGGTTTGGCGTTCGACTCGGGCGCCTGCGACTTGGCGAATGCAGTGGGTGCGATGGAAGCCGCAGCTCGGTGCTTGCCGCTCTTGCCGTTACTCTTCACCGCGCTCGGTTCGGGCTCCTCACTGTGGGGGGTGAGCGGCGCATCACCCGGCGCCTGATTCACGAGGTACCGAAGCTTCAGCGAAGGATCGACGGCGCGATAACCGTCATCCAAAAGCTCGATGGAGAACTTCGACAAAGCGCCGGAGTCACCACGCAATTTGCGCGCCTCTTGCAACGCAGCCTGCCACTGCTTCGCTTCGACGCAGTATTTTTCGGAAAGACTGCTCTCCCCTACGCGGGAAACTTCAACGAACCAACGCATATCCGCTTCGAATTCAAAACCCGCGACTAGTGGGCCGTCAGTAGAGCGCCGAAAAGACACTCCCGCAAGCTCGAAGCGCGGAAAAATGGCTCGATGCGCAGAAAATAACGAACAGAAAACTGTGTCTGCTGTTTCGAGCGATGCCTTGCCTGGAGCCGCCACCTTTCGGGTACTTGCCCACGTTGGACCGGAAATTCGCGCATCTTTCGAGCTGAGAAACCGGGCCGAAATGCCAAGCGTCGAGCCCCGGCCCCGACGATGGTAAATGGCGCGCGGCGGCCATGGCCGAAAAAGAACATTCCGGCGCGGCGCGCGAGCGTTGGGCAAAAGTAAGAGCGCAACTCGTGCGCGTCGAGCCCGTACTGTACTTGCTCTTCGCGGGTGTGTGCACGCTGTTCGTCGCGTGCCGGTTCTACGCGTCGTTGAAGCTACAGACTTTGTACGCTTACGCCTGGGCGCGCCCAGATCTGTACGAGTTTTTCGTGCACGACAAGGTGCTCGGCTCGTGGTCGGCGCCGCTCGACGACGTCTTCATCCATTTCGATTTCGCGCGCGAGACGGCTCGTGGTCACCCCTTTCAATGGTCCGAGGGCGCTGGCTATTCGAGCGGCGGCACGAGCCTGCTCTATCCGTTCGTACTCGCGATCGGCTACTTGCTCGGCTTTCAGAAGCTCGAGCTCATGGCTTGGGCGGCGCTGGTCGCGTGCGTCGGGGTATTTGCGCTGTTGATCGCCGCACGCCGACTATGCGCGGGCCTGCCGCGCTGGGCCACGTACTTGCTACCCCCCGGCGCCCTGTGCGTCGGGGCACTCGACTGGTCGCTCTTCAGCGGCATGGAGGTCGCGCTCTTCTTGGCGCTGTGGGGCGGCGCATTGATCGCCTGGGACGATCTGTCTTTGGCGGCTCGCGACAGTACGGCACCCCTGATGAAGCATGCCGCACTCCTCGGATTGTGGGGCGCGTGTGTCGTGGCCACGCGCCCGGAAGGCGCAGGGGCGCTGGTCGTGCTGGCGCTCTCAGCGGTTTGGCTCGCGCGGTCGCGCGGCTGGCGACGAGTCAGCGAGCTCCTCGTCGTGTCTGGCGCGCCAGCGCTGCTCGTATTGATCGCGCACGCTGTAGCCAACCGAGTACTGACGGGTGAGTCCACCGCCGCTGGCGCGCTGGTCAAGCTCGAGATGCATCACCCGTTCTTTTCGCGAATTGACGTCTGGAACGCGTGGCTCTTTCACCTCAAGTACCAGGTGCTCCGCATCACGCAGTACCACTTCGCCGACGTCCCCGCGTTCGGCTGGATCGCCTGGGCGCTCGCCGCCGTACCAGTATTTTTTCGGAGCACGCGTCGCGCGGCGCTCGTGCTCTGGGCGAGCAGCGCGAGCTGGGTGATGATCGTGGCGCTGAACGGCCAAGTGCGCTGGCAAAATGAGCGCTACACGATGCCGGCGGTCGCCTGGCTACTGCTCGCCGCAACGCTTGGCTTGGCGCTACTCTTGAGCCGCGCCGTATTGCTTCGCGGCCGCTGGAACCTACTCGGCGCGACCTTGGCGCTGGTCGCGACTGGGTTCTTCATTTCTCACCAGATACCGCGCTTTCGCGAGCAGCTTTGGTTTTTTGGTCGCGCCTCGCGCAACATTCTCGATCAGCATTTGACGGCCGGCGAATTGATCCGGCGCGACAGCGGCCTGAAGTCGAAGCGCGTGTTGGTCGGCGACGCAGGCGCCATTCCGTATGCCTCGGACGTCCCGGCGCTCGACGTGATTGGCCTCGGCGGCTTCCAGGGGCTACCCTTCGCGCGCGCCACTCGCATCAACGTCGCTGCGGCAATCGAGCTCATCGAGCGTATCCCGCCCGCGGAGCGGCCCGACCTCATGGCGCTCTACCCGAGCTGGTGGGGAGACTTTCCACTTTGGTTCGGCACGCGGGTCGCGGAAGTGCCGGTGCGCGGCAACGTGATCTGCGGCGGCGCGAGCAAAGTCCTGTATCGACCACACTGGGAAGCTCTCGATCTGAGCGGCGTGCCGTTCTCGCTGGAAGCAGGCGAACGCGTGCTCGACTCCGTGGATCCCGCTGACCTCGTGAGCGAGCACGAACACGAGTACACGCTCTCAGAACCTCACGTCGGACAGGTATTCATGAAGCTCCTGCCGCATCCCAAGCGCCCGAGCGAGGATCTGTGGGATGCGGCGCGCGTCGTGCCCCCCGGCGTTAGCGAGTCATTTCGCTTGCACGGCCTGGTGCCGGGGAAGCCGTTCGTGTTGATATTTCGCAGCGCCGCTACGGCAGACAATGAATTCGACGTCAGCGTGCCGAGTGAACGAGCGGTTCACGTCAAGCTCGAGGCCTCCGACGGCTGGCTCGAGACACGAGTCACGCTCCCAGCACCGCATTCCAGCAGCCTGCAAGTTCGGCTCGCTCCGAGCACGAACGAGCGGGCATCGTTCCAGATCTGGGCGGTAGCTGCGCCTTGAGCTCACCGTATACGACGTTCGGCGCACCGCCGGATGGCGTCGCCTGGACCGCGCTCGCCGTGGCGGTCGCGCTCGCGGGTCTGCTTCATGCGCCGACGCGCAACGCACTCGGCGTGCGTACTCAGGGTGAGTGGTTCGTGCCCGCGCTGGCCATCTGCGCGAGTCTGCTCTCGGCCGGCTACGTCGCGTACTACTTGCGCTTCGGACCACGCATCATCGACGCGACGAGCTACTACTTGGAAGCGCGTGCCATGGCGCGCGGCTACTTCGCTTTTCCCGTCCCATCACCAATCGGCTCATTTCGAGGGCGATTTCTGCTCGCAAACGCGGCCCACGAGCTTGCCGTGATCTTCCCGCCAGGTTATCCGGCGCTGCTTGCATTCGGTTTTTTAGCGAAGGCGCCGCTCGCCGTCGGCCCGATATTGGCGGCGTTGCTCGTGCTCTGCACCTACGCCTTGGCGCGCCAGCTCAGCGGGCGTGAAGACATCGCGCGGGTGGCAGCTGCGCTGTCGCTTTTGTGCGCGGCGCTTCGTTATCACACCGCCGATACCATGTCGCACGGCTTGTGCGCGCTGCTGCTGTGCGCAGCCCTGTTCACGGCATTGCGTGCCCGCCGCTGGGACGCGTTGCTCAGTGGCTTGGCGTGTGGTTGGCTGATCGCCACGCGACCCGTGTCGGGCGTAGTCGGCGTGGTCGTGTCGGCGACACTGCTCGTTCGCAGCCCCGGTCGCTTCCTCGCGTTTACCCTCGGTCTCGTGCCGGGGCTGGCGCTTTTACTCCTCTACCAACACTCGGCAACGGGCAGCTATTGGGCGTCCACCCAACTCGCGTACTACGCCGTGGCCGACGGCCCACCGGGCTGCTTTCACTATGGTTTTGGGCCCAATATCGGGTGCTTGTTCGAGCACGGGGACTACGTCCGCGCGCGCCTTCCACACGGCTACGGGCTGCGAGAGGCGGCCGGCGTCACCATGCGTCGCTTGGCGATTCACTGCATCGATATCGCCAACGCGGCGCCGCTCGCCTTGCTCTGCCCGGTCGGCGCGTGGCTCGCGCGACGCGAGCGTGGCGTGCGCGCCTTGTTCTTCGGCTCGCTCCTGCTGATGCTCGCGTACGCGCCATTCTACTTCGATGCCAGCTACCCGGGGGGCGGCGCGCGGCTGTTCGCAGACGTGTTGCCGCTCGAGCACGTGTTGCTCGCGATCGCGCTAGTGCGGCTCGAGTGGACGGCACTCGCGTTGCCCTTCTCGCTGCTCGGGTTCGCGCTTCATGCGAGCTTTTCGCATCGTGCGCTGGCCGAACGTGAGCTTGGGCGACCGTTCTTCGATAGTCACGAGCTCGCGAAGGCTGGTGTGACTCACGGGCTCGTGTTCGTCGACAGCGATCACGCCTTCAATCTCGGCCATGAGCCGGGGCAGCTCGACGCCGAGCAGCACATC
>DATHOI010000109.1:0-6248 GCA_035485095.1 Polyangiaceae bacterium
CTGATTACGCGGCGCAGGCGATCGCGGCCATCGCCTCTCTGCAACCGAACGACGTCGACGTGCGGAGCGCATCTCACCAAGAGTGGTGGGATACTTTTTGGGGCAAGTCGTTCGTCGAGATACCGGACAAGAACATCGAGAAGGAGTACTACGGGTCGCTCTACCTTCTCGCGAGCACGTCGCGCTCTGGCGAAGCGGCGCCGGGTATGTGGGGCGACTGGGTGATGACGAATCCCGCGTGGAACGGCGATTACGCGCTCGACTTCAACTATGAGGCGCCCTTCTACGCGGCGTTTACCGCAAACCACGTCGAGCTCACCGACGCCTACGACAAGGCCGTCATCGATTGGCTACCGCTCGCTCAGAGCCTGGCGACGGAGCGCGGCTTCACCGGTGCCTACTACCGCGTGCACATCGGTC
Organism: Polyangiaceae bacterium; assembly: GCA_035485095.1. GTDB lineage: Bacteria > Myxococcota_A > Polyangia > Polyangiales > Polyangiaceae > PMG-095. The sequence goes on from DATHOI010000109.1 coordinate 421, forward strand.
CGCCGCCCAATGGCAGCGCCGACACGAACGAGTGGAATGAAAAATCGATCGGCGCGTTCGCGGGCACCGACCTGCTCATGCACTATTACGTAACGCGCGATCCGGCTTACGCACAGGCGATCTACGAGCCAATCCAGCAGATCGCGACGTTTTGGCGCGATTACCTGGTATCAGACGGAACGCGCTACGTCATCGAAAACGACGCCCAGCAAGAAGGCGACACTTACCCTCAGACCAACGGCGTGATGTCGCTCGGGCTCGTTCGCTTCCTGCTTCAGGGCGCGATCGACCTCTCGAGCGAGCTCGCTGTGGACGACCCGTTGCGCGCAGACTGGCAAGACCGGTTGAGCAATCTGAGTGCTTTTCCCACGTTCATGCACGATGGCATGGAGGTCTTCCGCTACACGGAGGTGGGTCGCGATTGGTTTCCGAGCAACTCGATCGGCTCGGAGCACATCTATCCCGGATTGCAGATCGGCCTCGCGAGCGATCCTGCGCTTCTTCAAATCGCGCGCAACATGATCGACGATCTAGCGCGCTGGACCGACTCCGACGGTTCCGTCACGTTCTACCCCGCCGCCGCGATCGTCGGTCATGACCCGGTGGACATCCAGAATCACCTCGACGACTGGATCGCCAACAACACCTATCCGAACTTGCACATCCACGGCACTGGCTCGGGTATCGCCAATCTCAACACCGTCCCGGCGACGGTCGACGAGATGCTGCTGCAATCATTCCAGGGCAAGGTGCACGTCTTTGCGAATTGGCCGGCCGGCGCCGACGCGCGCTTTGGCGATCTGCGCGCATTCGGCGCCTTTCTCGTGTCAAGTGACGTTCGGGGCGGCGTCGTTCAGTACGTCCGCGTCGTGAGCGAGCGCGGCCTGCCGCTGACGCTCGTCAATCCCTGGCCGGCGTCGACGACGCTGCGCCTCTGGCGCAATGCCGAGGATGCAGGAACACTCTCGGGAGCGGAGCTGTCGATCGCGACGTCGCCGGGCGACGTACTTCATGTGGCGCCAGACGGCACGTCGTACGAGTCGATTCTCAGCGAGATGTCCATGCCGCTCTGAAGCGCGTTTCGCGCTCGCAATTCGTGAGCGGCGGTGATCAAAACGAGCGCGTGCTGGCCATTGGGAGGTGATGCGATCTTTCATCTCCAGCGGACGCGCTGCACGCGGGCCATCCTCGGCGAGCTACCCACGAGCGACGAGACCGCGAGTCGCTCCGATTTGGTTCCTTGGCGCTGCAAGCGCATTTTTCGCGTGTAGCTCAGCGAATTCGCCTCCGAGCGCGCAGGCGAGTGCCGGCACGTCGAGCAGTCCGGGCGGTTCGAGCAGTGCGGGCGTGAGCGCGAGTGGCGGCAGCGCGGGCCAGGCGTACGGCGGCGCCACGAATGGCGGCGTGGGCACGAGCGGCGGCCTGAATTCGGGCGGTGGAGCGGGGCTCGCCGCGGGCGCCGCCGGCATGGCCGTGGATCTCACGGCCAGCTTTCCGAAATTGGCGGGCACGTACGAAGGCGTGTTTACCGCGCCCCCCACGCTGAACGATACCGACGAAACCACGGACGCGCCGCTGCTCGGCAACGGCGACCTCGGTGTCTCGATGCAGAACAACATCGACACGCTGACGTTCATTTTAGGGAAGAATGAGTTCTGGTCGCTCAGCGGCGGGAGCGTGAAAGCCATGGCTCGGCTGGCCCTTGCCATTCCTGGTATGGCGAACGCGACGTACTCCGCGAAGGAGGACATCGGTCCTGCGGAAGTCAACGGATCCTTCGTCAGCAACGGCCAGACGATCACGAGCAAGAGCTGGGTTCAAGCCGACGACACCACGAAAAATGAGCTCGTTACGGAGCTCACGTACACTGGCACGGGCACTCAAGACATAACGGTCTCTTTGGCGCCTGGCGCTGGGAATTCGAATCCGAGCGCGGTCGGAGCGATGGCCGACGTGCTGTACATCGACGTGCGCGCGGACAGCGCGGACAAGGTCGGAAACTACGACACGCACCGCGCGCGCGTCGCGACTCGACTGATCGGTGGCGCGGCGACCGTCGCCAACAATCAACTCAAGTTCACGCTGGCTGCCGGCCAAACCTACTCGCTCGTGTCGAGCATCATGAGCTTGGAAGATGACCCGGCGTATCAGCAAAAGGCGCTTGCTGCCGTGGCCACGTTGCAGCAAGCGGACGTGGCTTCACTGCTGACGACGCACCACGCTTGGTGGGACGCGTTCTACGCTCAATCGTTCGTCGAGATCCCGAACAAGGTGATCGAAAAGGAGTACTACGCATCACTCTACTTGCTTGCGAGCACGTCGCGCACGGGGGAAGCCGCGCCGGGCTTGTGGGGCAACTGGGTAATGAAAGATCCCGCGTGGAATGGCGACTACACGCTGAACTACAACTACGAAGCGCCGTTCTACGCGGCTTTTCCGACGAACCACGTCGAGCTCGCGAACAACTATGACAAGGCCGTGATCGATTGGGTACCCAAGGCGCAGGCGGAGGCGACCGCCAACGGCTGGACGGGGGCTTTCTACCGAGTGCACATCGGGCCGCTGCCCAACGGGAGCGCTGACACGAGCGAGCACAATCAAAAGTCGATTGGCGCGTTCGCCGCAACCGACATGATCATGCACTACTACTACACGCTCGATCCGGCGTACGCGAGCGCGATCTATCCGACGCTCAAGCAGATGGCCGTTTTCTGGGAGAGCTATCTGGTCAAAGACGGAAATAATTACGACATCGTCGATGATGCCCAACAAGAAGACGACCCGAGCCCGCAAACGAACGGCATCATGTCACTTGGCTTGCTGCGCTTCTTGCTCCAAGCCTGCATCGACCTCAGTACCGCTTTGAATCTGGACACTACTGAGCGCGCGGTGTGGCAAGACCGGTTGACGAACTTGAGCCCCTACCCAACATTCACGATGAGCGGAAAGACGGTCTTCCGCTGGACATCGCTGGGGCGCGATTGGGCAGACGGCAATGATATCGGCAGCCAGGTCATTTACCCCGCGAGTCAGATTGGCTTGGGCAGCGACGCGACACTGCTGCAAACCGCGCAGAACATGGTGTCAGTGATGGCCCGCTGGAGTGACGGGAACGGCACCGACACGTTCTACCCGGCTGCGGCACGAGTCGGCTCCGAGCCCACGGCGCTACTCGGGCACCTGCAAGATTGGATTGAAAACAACACCTATCCCAATCTGCATATTCATACAGGCGGCGGTGGGATCGAGAATTTGAACACCGTGCCGTCCGCGGTAGACGAAATGCTGCTCCAGTCGTTTCAGGGCAAATTGCGCCTATTTTCCGATTGGCCAACGGGTGTAGATGCGCGCTTCGGGGATCTGCGGGCCTACGGCGCGTTCCTGATTTCGAGCGATGTGCGGAGCAACGTGGTGCAATACCTGCGCGTGGTCAGCGAGCACGGTGGGCCCGCGGTGTTCATCAATCCGTGGCCTGGGACCACGCTCCACGTGTATCGCAACGCGGTGGACTCCGGGACGCTGAGTGGCGCGGAAATCACGTTACCCACCGCGGTCAACGAAGTCATTCACATCGCACCCGACGGCACGACCTACCAAGCGATCTTGGACAAGATGAGTCTGCCCTTGAGCGGCGCGACGACGCCGTAGAATCCAGCTCAGGTCGTGGCTTCAAAAATAGAGCCAGACCCCGTTCGGCAATGGAGTGCGGGAGTGGAAATCGAACAGGCCATTCGCCGACGAGGGACCCAGCGATGAACATGAGATGTCGAGCTTCTTGGTTTGTCAGTGGCGCGTTCGTGATGGTCTCGGCTGCGCTCGCGGCGTGCGGCTCGTCGGGCGGAAACGGCACGAGCGGTGCGAGCGGGACACCGGGAGCGATTTCCTCCACCGGAGGCAGCACCAGCTCCGGCAGCGAGACGAGCTCGGGCGGAATCAGCTCGATCGCGGGACTGACTTCGTTCGGCGGAACAACGTCGAACGCCGGGACGACCTCATCCGGCGGAACGACGACGAACGGGGGCACGCCGTCGTCGGGTGGCCAGAGCTTCGTCCCACCCGCGTACCTGATCACGGCCGCTCCACAATTTGATTCCATCTTCAACACCACAGGGCACACCGGTGATGGTTTTCAGTGGATTCCGTTGGGTATCAAGGATCGTCAGGGGCTCGGCACGCCGAGTACGAGTTCAGTCGTCTTCTTTGACGACTCGAACTACGCCGGCCATTTTTTCAACAGCACCGCGGGCGAATACACGGGCGTCAGCGCCGACCCGACGAAAATCAGCTGGGTCTACGGCAGCAACGGCCAGAAAGCAGATTACAAAAACCTCTGGGATACGACGCGCGCCGAGAGCGGATACAGCGGCACCGTGCCTTGGAATCTCGTCAACAACTACGGCATGAGCGGCATCCGCGGCACCGCGGACACGCACGATGCGGATTCCAACAAGATGTGGTTGTCCGATCATGCTCCGTCGAGCGAAAACAGCTACATCATCCTGGATACGTACGGCGTGCGGAATCTCGGGAATTTGTACATCTGGAACTACAACCAAGCCGGCAACACGAATAAGGGCCTAAAGAACATCAAGGTTTACACTTCGACGGACGGCAACGGCTACACCGAATATACCGGTAACGGCTACCCGTTCCAGATCCCGCAAGCGACAGGGGCTGCTGCCCTGGGCTACAGCCAGATGTTCGACTTGAACGGGACATCAGCCAGGTACGTGAAGCTCACTTATAACCCGGTATCTGGAGATGGGAACTGGGGCGCTCCCGACATGTATGGGTTGAGCGCCGTGCGCCTCTATGACCCCGCGAACAATAAGCTCCTGCTATCAGCCAAAGCGGGCTCGACCGCGACGCGCAACGCATACGGGGGAGACCCGTGGGAGGAGTCGGCTTTTCCCCTGGGGAACTACGTTTATTTCTTGATTCATAGCGCCGCCGGTTGCTGCACTCCGTTCGAGGCCAACGCGACGCAACTGATGAGGTACACCGTCAGCAACGGTAAGCTCGATTGGACGTCGCTCGTCGCTTTCGATTCCCTGCCGTACATGTACTACCCAGCCATCCCCAGTGGCTTTAGTCCCAACGCGGACGACGCCCGAGTCGGCGACTACTATCAGGTCGTCCAATTCGAAAACATGGCATTTTGGAACGACGATGACGGCTACGTCTACATGCTCGGCGCGGACGAGTCGAATGAGTACGGCGTGTGGAACGACAAATCAAAACTGGTTATCTCCCGCGTCTCCAATGGAACCTTCGAAGACTTCAACGCGAGAGAATACTGGAACGGTTCGAGCTGGCTAAAGGACTACGAGCAAGCATCCGACCTGACGGACGTCGACGGCAATGCCGTGGGCCCGGTGGGCAATATGCCTGGCTACTTCAAGGCGCAAGGCGGCGCCCTGAACGGCAAATACGTGCTCGTGTACATGGAGGGCGTGAACGGCAGCTCATTTTTCAGGTATGCCGACGACCCCTGGGGCCCGTGGAGCGAGAAATATTCGCTCTACACCAAGCCTGCGGCTCTTCCAGGTATCCCCACGGCCGGCAATACGATCTACAATACCGGGGCCGTCCCGTTCATTTCAGCGAATGGGGAGTTCTATTTCTACCAGATCGTCAACGGGGCAAACATGCAGTTCTTCAAGTACTCAGAGCTTGCCCCGCCAGCAGCCTTTTCGACCGGTTTCGAGAGTGGAGACGCTCTGCCGACCTACAGCGACAGTGTGGACTCGTCTTCGAACGTCTCTGGCTATATGGCGGGCCTGAATCCGGAGTGTTCGGTGAGAAACGGCGAGCAGGATCACAACGGC
>DATHOI010000110.1:0-2878 GCA_035485095.1 Polyangiaceae bacterium
GCGGGCTGGATCTGCTTCGCGGCCGGAGTCTGGCGGAGCTGAGTGCTGACCTCCGGCCTTCCCATCGATGCCACGCTGCCGGCGCTCCGTGAAGCGCTCGCCCGCAGTTCCTCCGCGGTACTGCAAGCTCCGCCCGGCGCCGGCAAAAGCACGGTAGTTCCGCTCGCGCTCCTCGACGAGCCCTGGGCGCGTGACAAGCGAATCTTGATGTTGGAGCCCCGCCGCCTGGCCGCGCGCGCGGTCGCACAACGCATGTCACAGACGCTCGGGGAGCCCGTCGGGCGTACCGTCGGTTATCGAATGCGTATGGATACTCGCGTCTCGCGAGACACGCGAATCGAGGTCGTCACCGAAGGCGTGCTGACGCGCATGTTGCAAAACGACCCGGCCCTTGAAGGAATCGCCGTAGTTATTTTCGACGAGTTCCACGAGCGCAGCTTGCAGGCGGATCTGGGGCTGGCACTCGTGTTGGACGCGCGGGAGAACCTGACGCCCGATCTGAAAGTGCTCGTTATGTCCGCGACGCTCGACGGCGAGGCTGTCGCACGACTCCTGAGCGACGCACCGATCGTCACGTCCGAGGGACGTACGTTTCCTGTGGAGTCACGGTTCGCCGGTAAAGGCGCCCCACCGCTCCCTGGCCCGCCGTTCGGGCCCGGCGGCCCCGTCGACTCGCCCGAGAAAATCACCGCGCAGCTCGTACTGCGGGCACTGCGCGAGGAGACCGGCGACGTACTGGTCTTCTTACCCGGCGCACGCGAGATTCGGCGCGTGCAGTCGCTCCTGGAAGCGGCAGAGTCTTCCGCCTCCTTCCGCATTCTCCCTCTCTTCGGCGAGCTCCCCCCCGAAGATCAAGACGCCGCTCTCATGCCGTCCCCTCCCGGCACACGCAAGGTCGTCCTCGCGACCAACATCGCCGAGACGAGTCTGACCATCCAGGGCGTACGCGTCGTGGTCGACTCCGGACTCGTCCGTCGCTCGATGTTCGATCCATCCACCGGCATGAGTCGTCTTGAGACGCAGCGCATTTCGCGCGCCTCCGCGGATCAGCGCCAAGGTAGAGCGGGTCGCACAGAGCCTGGCGTCTCTTACCGCGCGTGGAGCGAAGGCGCGAATCGAAGCCTCGCGCCGTTCACGTCGCCCGAGATCGTAGAGGCAGACCTCATCCCGTTGGCGCTGGAGCTTGCTAGCTGGGGCACCCGTGATCCGAACACTCTGCGGTGGCTCGATCCACCTCCTGCCGCCATGCTGGCCAGTGCACGCGATGTACTCGAAAAACTTGGCGCGCTCGATTCGGACGGGCGCATCACCCCGCACGGTCGTGAGATGGCAAGCTTCGGCGTGCATCCTCGGTTCGCGCACATGCTCCTCAAGGCGCGCGCCATGGGACGGTTACCCTTAGCCGCGGATTTGGCCGCGCTATTGGGTGAGCGCGATCTGCTGCGCGGAGCCTCTGGCGCGCGCGACGCCGACATTCGCACACGAATTGAAGTGATTCGCGGCGAAGGCAGCCCGCCAGGCATCGACCGATTTGGGCTACAACGTGCACGTCGCGCGGCCAAGGACTTGCTGCGCCAGGCGGTAGCGGGAGGGTCCAACAACTCAACCGCTCAGGATAGGCAGTCCTACGCTTATGGTGCCGAGGACGTAGGTGTGGTGTTGGCGTTTGCCTATCCCGACAGAATCGGACGACGCAGAGCCGGAGCGGACGGACGCTTTACTCTTGCCAATGGCCGAGGGGCACACTTTGCCGATCCACAAGGGTTGGCAAAGCAGGAATTCCTGGTGGCGGTAGATCTCGATGATCGCGAGCGTGATGCGCGAATCCTTCTGGCCGCCCCTCTGACGCGCGCTGATATCGAAGAACATATGTCCGAGCGTCTTCGGCGTCGGGAGTCGGTCGAGTGGAACTCACGCGAGCAAGCTGTCATCGCGCGGCGTACCGTCGAGCTGGACGCGATCGTCTTGGAGGAGAAGCCACTTCCGGAGATTCCGGTCGAAGCGGCACGTACCGCCATGCTCGCGGGCGTCCGTGAGCTCGGTATCGACGCACTACCGTGGAGCCGCGAGTCGCGCGACCTGCAAGCGCGCATCGAATTCGTGCGAAAACTCCGTGATCCGCCTGATGCCTCCTGGCCTGCGGTGTCGGACGCCGACCTCGCCGAGTCTGTTGAGACGTGGCTGACTCCCTGGCTGGACGGCATCACTCGCAAAGAACATCTTGCGCGTATTCCCTTGATGGATGTGCTTCGCTCGCTGTTGACCTGGGAGCAGCAACGCGAGCTCGACTCTCTCGCACCCACACATCTGCAAGTCCCCAGCGGGTCGCAGATTCGGATCGACTATCTCGACCCGAGTGCGCCGGCCGTGTCGGTGCGCCTGCAGGAGGTTTTCGGGCTCGACGCCACGCCACGGATCGGCGGCGGCCGTACGCCAGTCACGTTTAAGCTCCTTTCGCCCGCGCAACGGCCGGTGCAGGTCACGCGGGACCTGGCGAGTTTTTGGCGCGGTTCCTACGCTGAAGTCCGCAAGGACATGCGCGGCCGCTATCCGAAACACTACTGGCCCGAAAATCCGCTCGAAGCGCAACCGACACGTGGAGGGCGGCGCCGGCCTTGAGCGCGTCCAGGACCCCCGGGAGCCTGTCAGACAGGCTCCCACGGTGGCCCCAGAATGTGGCGCGGAGCGGAATCGGCGCGTTAGACGATTTTCGGTTGAGTCAGAAGAAGTTATGGGTACACTTCGCGGCATCCCCGCGCGACGCTGTACCGCCGGTGCTCGGTGTTCGCTGGGAGGATGGCGGGAATTCTTTCAGCACAATTCTAATTATGATGAACAAACCAGCCGACGCTCCGCGTGAGTCAGCCCTAGAGATTCG
>DATHOI010000111.1:0-5084 GCA_035485095.1 Polyangiaceae bacterium
CAGTCCCGGCGCGATCGCCGCCTATTCACTCGTCGGCATGGCCGCCATGATCGCCGCCACCGTGCACGCGCCCGTGATGGCCACCGTTCTCGTGTTCGAGCTTTCCGGCGACTACGCGATCGTGCTGCCGTTGCTCACCGCCTGCGCCATCGCCACGCTAGTTTCCCGCCGGCTGCATCGCGAATCTATCTACACGGAGGAACTGCGTCGCCGCGGCACACGCTGGGAGATCCAAATCGTCAACGAAACCGATTCAGGTTGACCCCGTTTCTGCTCTCGTTCTCGTCTCCGGAACTACCGAACGCCCGGCAAGTTCGGGTTTCGGCGAGCACCGGAACGGAGCGTACTGCCTGTACCTGAGTACCGGAGCGCAGCCAAAACGAAGCCCAAACCCGAAATCGCCGGGCGTCGCCGGGGCTTTAGCCAAGCCCTCTGCTCTCCTACGGACGCCGAAGGCTAGGACGCACTTCGGCCTGCCGCGCGACCATCAAGCTAGATGTGAATTGCTCGCCCACTCACGGCGAATGCCGCTTCTTTGACGATTTCTGCGAGCGTTGGATGCGCGTGCGACGTGCGCGCGATGTCCTCGGACGTAGCGCCGAATTCGATCGCGGCGACGGCTTCGGCGATCAGATCGCCCGCGTGCGCGCCGAGGATGTGCACGCCGAGGATGCGATCAGTCGTTTGGTGCGCGAGAATTTTCACGCGCCCTTCGACCGCGCCGAGCGCGCGCGCGCGGCCGTTCGCGAGATACGGAAACACGCCCTTGCGATACGGCACGTTCAAAGACTTGAGTTCGTCTTCCGTCTTGCCGACTGAGGCGATCTCGGGATGCGTATACACGACGCCCGGAATGGCGTCGTAGTTCACGTGCCCGTAGCCAGTGACGATCTGCTCGACGCAGGCGATGCCTTCTTCTTCGGCCTTGTGCGCCAGCATGGGACCACGCACGACGTCGCCAATGGCGTAAAAGCCTGCCACATACGTGCGAAATTGGTCATCGATCGGAATGCGACCGCGCGGATCCAGCTCGATGCCGACCGTATTGAGGCCAAGGCCCGTCGTGTTCGGTACGCGACCAACTGCCACGAGCACGCGATCGCACTCGATGTCGGGTTGGCCCTCGATGCTGACCCGCACCGCGTTGCCGTTGACAATGGCCGAAGTCACCTTGGAGCCGAGACGGAACTCGATACCTTGACGCGTGAAGATGCGCTCCGCTTCTTCGGCGATGTCCGAGTCCATACCGGGAAGAATGCGCTCCAGGTACTCGAGCACGGTGACTTTGGCGCCCAAGCGATTCCAAACCGAGCCGAGCTCGAGACCGATATAACCGGCACCGATCACGACCAAGTGTTTGGGCACCTCCGGATACGAGAGCGCTTCCGTACTGGTACCGATGCGGTCGTAGTCGAGCTCCACGCCGCGCAGCGGAGCCACGCTGCTGCCCGTCGCGATCAAGACGTGCTTGGCCTCGAGCTCAGTTGCGTCGCTGCCTTCGACATTGACGCGCCCCGGACCCACGATTTTGCCGTGCCCGCGATAGCGTGTGATCTTGTTCTTCTTGAACAGGTGCGCGACGCCGCCAGTGAGGGCTGCTACCACCTTGGTTTTGCGCTCGAGCATGCGCGGCAAATCCAGCGCCACACCCGCGACTTTGATGCCGAAATCCCCGAGCGTATGGCCGGCCTCGTGGAAACGTTCGCTGGCTTCGAGCAAGGCTTTGCTCGGAATGCAGCCGACGCGCACGCAGGTGCCACCTAGCGCCTCTTCGTCCTCGATGCAGCCGACGTCCAGCCCGAGTTGGGCGGCGCGTATCGCAGCGACATAGCCACCCGGCCCAGCACCGATCACGATCAGATCATGCTTTTTCATCGTACTCATTCTGTTTAACCACGCAGCAGGTGCCCTGCCACGCAGGCCGCGTCACACCTCGAGCAGAATGCGCGCGGGCTCTTCCATACACTGCTTGATGCGTTTCAGGAACGTCACGGCCTCGCGTCCGTCGACCAGGCGGTGATCGTACGTCAAGGCGACGTACATCATCGGTCGAATCACGACCTGGCCTTTTACGGCCATCGGGCGATCTTGAATGGCGTGCAGACCGAGGATGCCGCTCTGCGGCGGGTTGACGATCGGCGTCGACAACATCGAACCATAGATGCCGCCGTTGGAGACGGTGAACGTGCCGCCTTGCAACTCGTGCAACTCGAGCTTGTTGTCCTTCGCGCGCTTGCCATAGTCCGCGATCGCCTGCTCGACCTCGGCGAAGCTGAGGCGCTCGGCGTTGCGGATCACTGGCACGGCTAGGCCCTTACCGCCGCCGACGGCCACGCCGATGTCGAAGTAGTTTTTGTACACCACGTCAGAGCCGCGAATCTCCGCGTTGACCGAAGGAATCAGCTTCAAAGCTTCGATCGCCGACTTCACGAAGAACGACATGAAACCGAGCTTGATCCCGTATTTCTCCTGAAAAGCCTCTTGATGAGTCTTCCGCAGCTCCATCACTGCGCCCATGTCGACCTCGTTGAAGGTCGTTAGTAGCGCCGCTGTTTGTTGCGACTGAACTAGGCGTTCGGCAATGCGTTTGCGGAACGGGCTCATGGCCACGACCTCCTCGGCGCGATCCGTGTTCACCGGTTGCGCGGGCGGGCGTGCGACGGGCTTTTCCTTCAGGCGCTCAACGTCCTCTTTGAGCACGCGACCGCCGGGGCCGGTCGCCTCGACGTCGTCGGGCGATAGGCCGCGCTCCTTCAAAGCGCGACGCGCGGACGGCATCACGCGCGCGAAGCCTTGCGGCGGGATCGACGGACGCACACTCTTCGGGCGCTCTTCTGGTGGTGGGGCTTGGGCGGCTGGCGCGGCCTTCGCCGGCTCGGGCTTGGGCGCCTCGGGGGTCTTGACGCTCGCTGACGCGCCTTCCTCGATCAAGCCGATCACGTCGCCTACCGCAGCGGTCTGGCCCTTCTTGACCTTGATCTGAGTGAGTACGCCGTCCGTCGGCGCGCTGAAGTCGACCGTCACCTTGTCGGTCTCGATCTTCACGATGATCTCATCGCGGCTGACGGAATCCCCCTCGGCCTTGAGCCACTCACCAATTTGCACCTCGGTGATCGATTCGCCGACCGTCGGCACTTTTAATTCGATTGCCATGCTCTGCTAGTGCTTCCTGTTGTCGAAACCGCAACGCGAACCGCAATGCTTTTCACACGGGGCAAGGACTCTCGTCCCTTGGGCCCGCTGCGGTCAAGAATCCACTGAAAATCCGGGGTTTTACCGGGCCTCGTGAAAGGCCGTCTCAGGCGAAGGCGCGCTCGAACAGCTCTTGCTGCTCGAGCTTGTGACAGTTGTGAGAACCGGTGGCAGGGCTCGCCGATTCGGTGCGACACACGCCACTGAACGGGAAGCGGGCGAAGAGCATCGCTCCGAAGCGCGCGCGGAAGTGTCGCCACGCGCCCATGTTCTCTGGCTCCTCTTGCACCCAGACCATCGGCGTGCCGTCGTCACAGTGCTCGATGGCCGCGCGAATGTGCGCGTCAGGCAGCGGATAGAGCTGCTCGATGCGAATGATCGCGACGTCATTTTTGCCCAGCTCTTGCCGGCGCTTCTCGAGGTCGTAGTACACCTTGCCGGTGCACAAGAGCACCTTGCTCGGCTTCTTCACGCCGTGAACATCCGGGATCACGCGCTGGAAGCGACCGGTCGAGAACTCTTCGAGCGGGCTCACGCACATTGGGTGACGGAGCAAGCTCTTCGGCGTGAACATGATCAGGGGTTTACGCCACGGCCGAAGCACCTGCCGACGCAGTACGTGAAAGTGTTGCGCGGGCGTCGTCGGCTGCACGATCTGAATGTTCTCTTCCGCGGCCGCCATCATGAAGCGCTCCAAGCGTGCGCTCGAGTGCTCGGGACCTTGGCCTTCATAGCCGTGGGGGAGCATCAAAACCAAGCCGCTCAAGCGCTTCCACTTGTCTTCCGCGCTGGTGATGAACTGGTCGATGATGACCTGTGCGCAGTTCACGAAATCACCGAACTGCGCTTCCCAGATCACGAGCCCGTCCGGCCAATCCAAGCTGTAGCCGTACTCGAAGCCCATCACGCCGGCTTCACTCAGCGCAGAGTTGTAGATTTCGATCGGTGCCTGGTCGTCCGCCAAGTGGCAGAGCGGCATGTACGACTCACCGGTTTGAAAATCATGCAGCACCGCGTGGCGCTGCGTGAACGTACCGCGCGTCGAGTCTTGACCCGTGAACCGCACGCGCGACCCCTCGGTCACCAAGGACGCGAACGCCAGCAACTCGGCGGTGCCCCAGTCGAGCGCCTGCTCGCCCTTGCCCATCGCTTCACGACGCGCGAGTAGCTTTTCGATCTGCTTGTGCGGGTGGAAGGTGGACGGCAGCTGCGTCTGCTTGATGATCAGCTCCGAGGCGCGCGCCTTGTCGATCGCGGTCTCGGCCTCCGGCACGTCCGCTTCATTGCCGCCGCGGTAGCCCTTCCAATAGCCGCCGAGCCAGTCTTGCACGCGCTTGTAGTCTTTGCGGCGCGCTTCACCAAGCTCGGTTTCCAAATGCTCGCGGCGCTCGACCGCGATGCGATCCGCCTCTTCGTTGGTCATGCCGCCGAGCTTCAACAAATGCTCGAGGTAACCGTCCCGCACGCTCTTGCGTTCCGCGATGGCAGCGTACATTTGCGGCTGCGTGAATGCCGGCTCGTCCGCCTCGTTGTGGCCGTAGCGGCGGTAGCCGTACATGTCGATCACGACATCACGCAAGAAGGTGTCGCGAAAATCCATGGCCAAGCGCACGACTTGCGCGACCGCTTCCGGATCTTCACCATTGACGTGAAAGATGGGAATTTGCAGCATTTTCGCGACGTCCGTCGCGTACGTGGTGCTGCGTGCTTGTGACGGCGGGGTGGTGAAACCGATCTGATTGTTGATCACCACGTGCAGGGTGCCGCCCGTCGTGTACGCGTCGAGCTGGCTCAAGTTGAGCGGCTCTTGGATGATGCCCTCACCGGCGAACGCGGCGTCGCCATGAATGAGCACGCCCAACTTGTGCGCGTGCGACGTGTCCCCCACACGG